>DATEJV010000142.1:0-8037 GCA_035277745.1 Gammaproteobacteria bacterium
CCAGGCGAGCGTGAGGCTCGCCCCGTAGACGATGAAAATCATCGCGGCCGTCACCAGCGTCATGCCGAGCGCCAGCCGCCAGGCGAGTGCGTAGTAGTAGATCAGCACCACGACGGCCACCAGCACTCCCCAGTTGAAAAATGCCGAGCGCACAGCCCACGCCCGAGGCGCCGGGATGGACCAGAGCAAACCGATGACCGCCAACATGATGAGCGGCACGCACACCCAGTGAATGGACTTGTTGATACGCGTGTGGTGGCTTTCGCCGTATTCGTCCAGCCAGCTTTGCACCGGGCGCATGCACCTGTCTCCGCGGCACCGGCCTTAGAATAGCGCGCTTTCACCGGAGCTTGCATGGGCCTGCTGCAATTCATCGCCAAACTCAGTTTCCTGCCGGAAGCCCGGCGGCTGGAACTGTATCCGCCGTTCTTCAAGATGCGCGTCAAGGTGCTGGAAGTGCGCGACGGCTGGCGGCATGTACGCGTCAAACTTCCGCTCACCGCATTCTCGCGCAATCTTTCCGGCGACATGTTCGGCGGCTGGCAGGCGGCGCTTGCCGATCCGATCGCGGCGCTGGCCTGCGCGCGCGTGTTCCCCGGCTATTCCGTGTTCACACGCGCCATGCGCATTGATTTCGAAAAGCCGGGGCGCACGGACCTCGAATTGCGCTTCGACATGCGGCCGGAACAGGAAGCCGCCATCGCCGCGGAGCTATTGGCCAACGGTCGCGCTACCCCCGCATTCGAGTATGGATATTTCCTCGCCGACGGTGCGCCGTGCACGCGCATCGTCAATACCGTCGCCATCCGTCCGCGCGGCTATGCGAAGACCAGCGCGGAACAGCTGGACCTCAACAGCGCGCGCCAATAAGCCCGGATTTGCGCCGGGATTGCAGGCGGCCGGCGCCGGCCGGAAAATACCGCCATTGCCCCTCGCGAAGGAAGCCGCCATGAACACACGCCGTCCACTGATTTTCACCGGTGTCGTCGCGCTCGCTGCCTGCATGGCGCTCGGCGCCTGCACCACCCTCAATCCCTACACCGGCCAGCCGCAGACCAGCAACGTCACCAAAGGCGCCGCCATCGGCGCAGTCGGCGGCGCGGTGGCCGGCGCGCTCATCGGCGGCGGCAGCGCCCGCAAGCGCGCACTGCTCGGCGCCGGCGTCGGTGCGCTCACCGGTGCGGGTATCGGCTACTACATGGACGTGCAGGAAGCGAAACTGCGTCAGCAGTTGCAGGGCACCGGTGTGTCGGTGACGCGCAATGGCAATGACATCGTCTTGAATATGCCGGGCAACATCACCTTCCAGACCAACAGCTCCCAGCTCAATCCCGCGTTCACCAACGTGCTGCATTCGGTGACGCTGGTGCTCAAGGAGTACAACAAGACGCTGATCGACGTGGACGGCTTCACCGACAGCACCGGCAGTCCGCAATACAACCTCATGCTGTCGCAACTGCGCGCCCAGGCGGTGGCCGACAATCTCGAAGCCCAGGGCATCCTGCCGGCGCGCATCGCGGTGCAGGGCTTCGGCGAGGCCAACCCCATCGCCAGCAACAATGCGCCCGAGGGCCGGGCGCAGAATCGGCGCGTGGAACTGCATCTCGCGCCGTTGACGGCGAATTGACCGAAACTGCGATTGTGGGAGCGGCGATATTCGCCGCGATAATTGATGGAATCGCGACGGGGACCGTTGCTCCTACATTTGCAACCAGGGCTTATATCTCAATCAGGCCGTCCGAGAGTTCCTCGGGATTGCCGGGTTCAGGCGGGTAATGCTTGGCCATGGCGGCGCCTGCGGCGCCGATCGCGGCCACAAAGCCGTCCACAACTCGACCCGCTTTCACATCGGTTACGAACACCTTGATGATGCCCTGCCAGTGCGCTTCGCCGAGTTTTTCGTGGATGCCCTTGTCGGCCACGATTTCCACGTAATGTTCCGCCAGTGACACGAAGAACAGCACGCCGGAGTGCTCACGGGTCATGTGCACGCCCTGTTCATAGAATTGAGCATGCGCGAGACGGCTGGCGCGCGAGTGCATCACCCAGCGCGGCACCAGACGCAGGTGCAGCTCTGGCACGCACAGGAATACGAGCGCCAGCACGATGAACAGCAAGAGCTGGATCTGATAGATGTATATCCAGGCGAGCGGGGTGGAAACCAGATACAGGATTCCCGGCAAAATCAAAGCGGCCATCGCGGCCCAGAGCAGCGGCAGAAACACATAATGGTCGCTTATGCGCGCCACCACCGCCACGAATTCGCCGCTGGTGTTCTTCTCCGCCGCATGGATGGCGGCGGTAATGCGCGCTTTGTCGGCGTCGGAAAAGTTGATCATGCCCACACCCTTAGTGCATCTCTGCTTCAATTGTCAGTGCTACGACGTGGGGTGCTGCGTGCCCGGTGCTGCGTGCTGCGTCAAGAACAGTGGCTTGGCTCACGCAGCACATAGTACGCAGCACTTCTTACCAGCCTCCGGAAGCGCCGCCACCGCCAAAGGAACCGCCGCCGCCGGAAAATCCGCCGAAGCCTCCGCCTCCGAAGCCGCCGCCAAATCCGCCGCGTCCCAGACTGCCGCCCAGCATGCCGAGCGCCATCCAGCCGAGCCAGCCCATGCCGCTGCCGCGCATGCCGGGAGCGCCCGGCCCACCGCCGCCGCGGTAGAAAATCGCGCGGATCAGCGGAATGAGCGCAAACGCAATGATCAGCAGCAGCAGAAAACCGGTACCCGAGCGGTTGCGGACTTTTTGCTGCTGCACCGCCTGTTGCTGATGGCCAAGCACGCCGAGAATCGCCTGCACCCCGGCGGTGATGCCGCCGGAATAATCGCCTTGCTGGAAACGCGGCGCGATGATGTTGTGGATGATCTCGAAACTCTGCGCGTCGGTGAGCGTGCCTTCGAGACCGTAACCCACCTCGATGCGCATCTGCTTCTCGCCCACGTCCACGATCAGCAAAGCGCCGGTGTTCTTGCCCTTCGCGCCGATGCGCCAGTGGCGCCCGAGCTGATAACCCCAGTATTCGATGGGATAGCCGTTGAGCGTCGGCACCGTCACCACCACCAACTGGGTGCCGGTGCTCTGCGCGTAGCCCGCGAGCTGCTGCGACAGTGAATTGAAAACCGCAGCTGGCAGCAGATGCGCGGTGTCCACGACCGGCCCGCTCAAAGGCGGAAACGCCGGCATGCCGGCATCGAGCGAATTGCCCGCGGCGAACACGGGCGTCGCGCATAATCCAGCGAGCACCATCAGCAGCGCGGCAAGGCCATGCGTTGCAGGCTTGAATGCTGCCGGTTTACCCCTCACGCCTCACTCCTCACCCCTCACTTTATTCACGGCGTTCCGGAGAAGTTGACCTTGGGCGCCTGCTGCGCCTGTTCCGAGATCGTGAAGTTCTGCACCGGCTGGTAGCTGCTGTAGAACATGGAGTGATACCAGCGCCCGGGTATGGTGGTGAGCGTGGTGTCGTACTGCTGCACCGCCAGGATGTAATCACGCCGCGCCACCGCGATGCGGTTCTCGGTGCCTTCGAGCTGCGCCTGCAACACCAGGAAGTTCTGGTTGGCCTTGAGGTTCGGGTAATTCTCCGTGACCACCATGAGGCGCGAGAGCGCGCCGCTCAAGGTCGCCTGGTTCTGTTCGAACTGGTGGAAGGCCTGCGGATTGGTGAGGATGTTGGCGGGAATCTGCGTCTGCGTGACCTTGGCGCGCGCCTCGGTCACCGCCTCCAGCGTGCTGGACTCGTGCGTCGCATAGGCTTTCACGGTGGCCACGAGGTTGGGAATCAAATCGGTGCGCCGCTGGTATTCGTTCAATACCTGGCTCCAGGCGGCATCCACGCCCTGCTTCTGGGCCGGAATGGCGTTGATGCCGCAGCCGGTCAACAGCAGTGTGCAACTGAACACGGCGGCCAAGGCGGTTGATTTACGTACAGGATGACTGAACATGGCAAGGCCTCTTATTCCAAAACGCCGGAATTGCACGCAATCATAGCACCGCGCCCTTGACGCTCGCCCTGGGTGCCGGACGCTCGGGTTAATATGGGCACAGACCCGCAATTCAAACCATGGACTGAAAACCGGGAGCCGGCATGGCGCGACAAAAACGTACAGTGGTCCTGGTGCACGGCTGGAGTGTGCGCAATACCGACACCTACGGCGGACTGCCGGAGCGGCTGCAGCTGGAAGCCCGGCGCAGTCCGGATCTGGAACTGGATGTGCGCCAGATCTGGTTGTCGGAATACATCAGCTTCCACAACGAAGTCACCATTCCCGACATCGCGCGTGCCTTACAGACCGCGCTGGAACGCGAGCTGGGCGATGCGCTCAAAAGCAAACGACGCTGCGTGTGCATCACGCACTCCACCGGCGCGCCTGTCATCCGTGCCTGGCTGCAGCACTTCTACATCGGCCGCGGCGAGCGTAACCCGCCGCTCAGTCATCTCATCATGCTGGCACCGGCGAATTTCGGTTCGGCGCTGGTGCAGCTCGGCCTGTCGAAGCTCTCGCGTCTCAAAGCCTGGTTCGAAGGCGTGGACGTGGGCACCGGCGTGCTCGACTGGCTGGAACTCGGCAGCGCCCAAAGCCTGGCCCTCAATCTCGAATGGCTGCAGCAGGGTGCGGCTTATATCGGCCCGCAGGGATTTTTCCCGTTTGTGCTTGCCGGCCAGTCGCACGATCCCAAGCTCTACGATTTCATCAACAGCTACACCGCGGAGATGGGCTCCGACGGCGTGATCCGTGTGGCTGCGGCCAACCTGAACTACACGCATGTGCGCCTCGAACAGATGGCGCCCGTACCCGACCAGAAATCCAGGCTCGGCTTCAGCGCGCCGCAGCTTATTCCCGATGCGCCGGCAGTGTCGCCGGCGGTGCCGCTGGCGGTGATTCCGGGCGTGTGCCATTCGGACCTGCGCATGGGCATCATGCGCAGCATTCCCGCGGACAATACACCCAACGCCACCGTGGACGCCATTTTGCAGTGCCTGCGCGTCGCGACACGCAAGGACTATGCCGCGCTGTTCGACGCCTTCCGCGTGCAAACCGCGGAAGTGCAGCAGCGCGAACAGGTGGAAGATCGCAGCGTCATCGGTCCCTTCGACCACCAGGTGATCGTGGACCCCTGTAGCATGCTGGTGTTCCGGGTGCGCGATGATCAGGGCAATGCACTCAAGGATTTCGATTTGCTGCTTACCGGCAAGGATGGCACTCCCAACAGCCTGCCGCCGGGATTTTTCATAGCCCGGCAACGTAATCATCTGGATCCCGGCACCCTTACCTATTACCTCAACTACACGCGCATGATGGGCGGACCGCCGGTCACCTACAAAGGCAAGCAATTGCGTCCCGCTTTGCCGCCCTGCGAGAGCCTGGGCCTGCACGTGATTCCCTATCCACAGGAGGGTTTCGTGTTGTATCAGCCCGCTACGCTCACGGCGTCCGCGGAAAATCTCGCGAATTTCATCAAGCCCAACCAGACCACCATCGTGGACATCGTCCTGCGCCGCATCGTACGCGAGGGCGTCTATCGCCTGACCCAGAACCCCTCGCCCGAGGATTTCACCAAGCAGCCGCCGGGCAAGCCGATAACTTGATTATCTGGAGTTGCGTGCATGAACAAAAACAAGTTCATTTTTGCCCTGACACTGCTGCCGGTCCTGCTGATGCAGGCCACCTATACCGCAGCTGCCGCACCGACAACCGAACACTTGGCACTCGCTGGCCATCGCTTCACGGTTGAAATCGCAACCACGCCGCCGCAGTGGGAGCGCGGATTGATGTTTCGCACGCACCTGGCGGCGAACCACGGCATGTTATTTGTATTCCCCGACGTGCAGACGCGCTACTTCTGGATGAAGAACACGCTGATCCCGCTCGACATCCTTTTCTTCGACGCCCACAAGCGATTCATCAACGTATCGGCCGACACGCCGCCCTGCAAGGCTGATCCCTGCCCCACCTACGCCAGCACCGCGCCGGCCGAATATGTACTGGAGCTGAATGCGGGAGTGGCGGGAAAGCTGGGGCTCAAATCCGGCGACCGGTTTACGATCCGTTAGCCGCGGGTTTGTGCCCGGGGTGCCGACGGCTCAGCGTATAGCCGAGAATCGGACGCAGGATCACATACACAAGCAGCGCGCCCGCGCCGCCCAACAATAGCCACGCGACCACACCGTGCAGGCTGTAGAGCCAGAGCTGTTCGAGCGCGTGCCGAAATCCGGAATGCAGCAGCTCCAGCAACTGGCTGCGGGTGAACGGCAGCGGCGGCTGATGAAAAATCCACTGTCCCACCTGCATGAAGGGAATGAGCAACAGCAGTTGCAATGGATAGGCCAGAAAATTCACCGCCTGGATCAGCGGCAGATTCAGGCGCAACACCACGGCCGCCAGGGCACACAGAATCGTGGTGGTGCCGAGCACCGGCGTGGCACCGAGCATCACGCCGAGCGCCAGCGTCAAGGCAATTTTGTGCGGCGTCATGCCCTCGCTCAGGAGCGCCACCGTCAGCCGCACCAGCTGGTGTTGCCGCAGATTCATGCTGGCCCCCGCATACCGGCACTATGCCACAGAAGCGTCTGCCGGCTGATGGCGTGACGACCGGTAATCGAGCCGGATGAAGCCGAACAGCACATGGGGCTGAGGTTCAGCATGCTATGATTGCGCTCCATCAGGCCGCGGATTCCCGCGGTTTTTTACGTTAGTCGGCATGCAAGCGCTCAGCATTCACGGTCTCACCAAGACCTACCGGAACGGCGTCGTCGCCCTCAAAGGCATTGACTTTGAGGTACGCGAGGGCGAGTTCACGGCACTGCTCGGCCCGAACGGCGCCGGCAAAACCACCACCATCGGCATCATCACCTCGCTGGTGAACAAGACCGCGGGCACGGTCAAGGTGTTCGATTACGACATCGACACCCACATGGATCTCGCCAAATCCTGCATCGGCCTGGTGCCGCAGGAAATCAATTTCAACCAGTTCGAGAAACCCTTCGACATCGTGGTGAACCAGGCGGGTTTTTACGGCATCCCCCGCAAGCTCGCCAAGCAGCGCGCGGAAAAATACCTGAAGCAGCTTTCCCTGTGGGACAAGCACGATGACATCTCGCGCAATCTTTCCGGCGGCATGAAACGCCGCCTGATGATCGCGCGTGCCCTGGTACACGAGCCGAGACTCCTGATCCTGGACGAACCCACCGCCGGCGTGGACATCGAAATACGCCGCTCGATGTGGGATTTTCTCAAGAAGATCAACCAGGCGGGCATCACCATCATCCTCACCACCCATTACCTTGAGGAAGCCGAGAATCTGTGCCGGCGCGTGGCGATCATCGATCACGGCGAAATCATCGTGCAGGGCCGCACGCGCGAGCTGCTGGAAAAACTGCACAGCGAAACTTTCGTGCTCAATCTGCGCAAGCCGCTCGCCCGGCTGCCGCCGCTCGACGGCTACGCCGTCACCCAGGTGGACGACACCACGCTGGAAGTCGAAGTCAGCAAATCCCAGAACATCAATACGCTGTTCGAGTTGCTGTCGAAGGACAACATCCAGGTGCTGAGCATGCGCAACAAGGTCAACCGGCTGGAGGAATTGTTCGTGCGCCTGGTGGAAGGCAAGGGCTGAACTGATATTGTGGGAGCGACGGTCTCCGTCGCGATTCCAAATGTCAATCGCGGCTAAAGCCGCTCCTACAATAATCACTGCTCTCACAAAAAAACCACTGCTGCGAAATTCCAGAGGTTTCCATGTACGCATCCCGCTTCGGCGAAAACTACATCGGGTTCAAGACCATCGTCATCAAGGAAGTAGTGCGCGTGTTGCGCATCTGGATCCAGACGCTGGTGCCGCCGGCCATCAGCATGACGCTGTATTTCATCATCTTCGGCGGCCTGATCGGCCGCCGCGTGGGCCAGATGGGCGGCTACAGCTACATGGCCTACATCGCCCCCGGTCTCATCATGATGTCGGTGATCAACAATTCCTATGTGAACGTGGTGTCGTCGTTCTTCGGTTCCAAGTTCGGCCACTACATCGAGGAAT
>DATEJV010000143.1:0-3888 GCA_035277745.1 Gammaproteobacteria bacterium
GGGTAAAGTGCGCGCTCGGTAACCGCCTTTCTTTTCCACAATAGTTGAGCATTCATGAACGACGCACACACCTTGCAAGCCGCACACGCCGATCCCGTGATTGACGTACGCGGACTCGACAAGATCTACGCCGGCGGCTTCCAGGCCCTGAAGAACATCAACCTAACGGTCCGTCGCGGCGAGATTTTCGCGCTGCTGGGGCCGAACGGCGCCGGCAAGACCACGCTCATCAGCATCATCTGCGGCATCGTCAACCCCGGTCGCGGGTCCATTACGGTGGAAGGCCACGACGTGGTGCGCGAATGGCGCGCCACGCGTTCGATTGTCGGGTTGGTGCCGCAGGAATTGAAGACCGACGCGTTCGAGAGCGTGTGGAATACGGTGCGTTTCAGCCGTGGGCTGTTCAACAAGGCGCCGGACGACGCTTATATTGAACAACTGCTGAGAGACCTGACGCTGTGGGAAAAGCGTAGCAACAAGGTGATGATGCTGTCAGGCGGCATGAAGCGTCGCGTGATGATTGCCAAGGCGCTATCGCACCAGCCGCGCGTGTTGTTCCTGGATGAACCCTCCGCCGGAGTGGATGTGGAGCTACGCCGTGATATGTGGGCGATGGTGCGGCGCCTGCGCAAGTCCGGCGTGACTATCATCCTGACCACGCATTACATCGAGGAAGCCGAGGATATGGCCGACCGTGTGGGCGTGATCAACAAGGGCGAGTTGGTCGTGGTGGAAGAAACCGCCACTTTGATGCAGAAGCTCGGCAAGAAACAATTGCGCCTGCAATTACATGAACCGCTGGCGTCGCTGCCCGCGACCTTGTCGGCCTACAACCTGGCGCTCAACGGCAAGGGAGATGAGCTGATTTACACCTACGACACGCAAAGTGAGCGCACCGGCATTACGCCTCTTTTGAGGGACTTGGCCGCGGCCGGCATCGGTTTCAAGGACCTGAACACGCAGCAGGACACGCTGGAAAAAATCTTTCTGGATCTGGTCAAGGAGCACGCATGAATTTTTATGGCATTCGCGCGATCTACAAATTCGAGATGGCGCGTACCGGACGCACATTGATGCAAAGCATCTTGTCACCGGTGATATCCACCTCACTCTATTTTGTAGTGTTCGGCTCGGCCATCGGCTCGCGTATCACCAGCGTGGAAGGCGTGAGCTACGCAGCCTTCATCATTCCCGGCCTGGTCATGCTGTCGCTGTTGATGCAGAGCGTGTCGAACGCATCGTTCGGCATCTATTTTCCCAAGTTCGTTGGCACCATTTATGAGGTGCACTCGGCGCCGCTTTCGTACCTCGAAATCGTGACCGGCTATGTGGGGGCGGCGGCGACCAAGGCGGTGATCGTGGGAGTAATCATTCTGGTCACTGCACGGCTGTTTGTGGATTACTCGATAGCCCATCCGGCGGTGATGATCCTGTTCCTGGTCCTGACGACTGTGAGTTTCAGTCTGTTTGGCTTTATCATTGGCATCTGGGCGGATAATTTCGAAAAATTGCAGGTGGTTCCCTTGATGATCATCACGCCGCTGACTTTCCTGGGCGGCAGTTTCTACTCGATCCACATGTTGCCGCCGTTATGGCAGAAGATTTCGCTGTTCAATCCGGTGGTGTATCTGGTCTCGGGATTCCGCTGGAGTTTCTACGGGCTGGCGGACGTCAACGTGGGCGTCAGCGTGGTGGCCACCATTGCGTTCCTGGCGCTATGTCTATTCATTGTCTGGTGGATTTTTCGCACGGGTTGGCGTCTGAAAGCTTGAGAGCCCTGAAACTGACCACGTGTGCTGAGTCTGGAAGGGCAGCTGCCGTTCGCTATAGCAGATAGCGGGTATAGAATGATGGCCGCCCTGCATTACCTCGCTATTCAGTAATGGCAACCAAACGGCTGCCGTGATTGACGATTCTTGATCGGATTCAGACCGTTCGCTGGAAGGAGAGACTCATGAAACACCTGGGTTATGCCTGCCTGTTGCTGATACTTGTGCCGTTGGCCGCAACGGCAACGAGTGCGCGAATAAATCTGCAAGACTATCGTGCGCTCATCCGTATAACTTCGCCGCAGTTTTCGCCTGACGGCCGGCAAATCGCGTTCCTGACGGTGCGCTCCGACTTCGTGCACGACCGCTACGACGCGACCCTGCGGGTCATGGATACGGCGGGCGGGGCGTCACGCGTGCTGGTGCAGGGCATGCGGGAATTGAGCAGTCCGCGCTGGTCACCGGATGGTCGTACGCTCGCCTTCACCGCCGAGGTGGGCAAACAGAAGGCGCAGATTTATACGGTGCCGGCGGCGGGCGGCACGCCGGAGGAACTCAGCGATGCAGACAATGGCGTCCAGCAATTTGCCTGGAGCCCGGATGGAAAAGCCATTGCCTATGTTACGCCGGATGATTCGCCTATAAGCGCAAAGGACCTGCGTACCCACCACGATCTCTTCACGATTCACGACGACGATTACCTGATCAACAAGCCGCCCGTGCCCGCGCATATCTGGCTGCTGGCGGTGACGAGCGGCAAGGCGCGCCAGCTTACCTTTGGTTCCACCAGCGTACTGGAGGCCGCACCGCCTTTTGGCGGCGGCGTGTCGGCGCCTGCGTGGTCGGCGGACGGTCAGTGGATTGCCTATACGCAGCAGGCGAATGCCGATGACGGCGACTCGGACCGCACACGCATCGTGGTGGTGAACGTGGCGACAGGAAGCGAGCATCCCATCACGGACAAGCTCGGTTACGAATACACGCCGCGCTTCGCGCCCAGCGGCGATGCCATTGCGTATCTATATATACACGGGCCGGGCGCGGTCAGCGACATGGATCTCTTCATCGGCTCGCCCAATGGCCATGCCGCACATGACATCAGCGCCGACCTTGACCGCAACCTGCTGCCCGATTTCGCCTGGTTGCCGGACGAAAACCTGGTGGTCATGGCCGATGACCACGTCAGCAGCAAGCTCTACGTGCAGCCGTTGAACGCCAAAGGTCACGCGCTGGATCTCGGCAATCTCAATCCGTTGGCCGTGGCTGCATCGTCGCAGGGCGCGCTCGCCGTGGTCGCCGACAACGCCACCGCCGCACCCGAGCTGTATCTGCTGCGCACCGTGGACAGCAAGCCGGTGCGGCTGACCGATTTCAACCGCCGCTTCGCGGCCCATGCGTATCCGCGCAGCGTAGAAGTGAGCTGGCATGCGCCGGACGGGCAGTTGAATGACGGCATCCTGACCTATCCCAATGGTTATGTGTCCGGCAAGCAGTATCCGCTGGTGGTCTGGGATCACGGCGGCCCGGAAGCATCATCGGACGAAGGCTTTGATACCAACGAAATCGGACCGCTGCGCGACTTGTTCGCGGCCGACGGCTATCTGGTGTTTGAACCGAATTACCGCGGCAGCGACAACCTCGGCAACGCCCATATGCACGCGATCTACCGCGACCCCGGCGCAGGCCCGGACAGCGACGTGATCGCGGGCGTCAAAATGCTGGAAAAGCAGGGCCTCGTGGATGAATCGCGCATCGCCGCGACCGGCCACTCCTACGGCGGCTACATGACGGCATGGCTGATCTCGCACCAGCATTTCTGGCGCTGCGCGGTGGTGGGCGACGGCGCGGTGGACTGGACCGAGGAATATGAACTCTCCGCCGCCGGCAATCTCGCCTGGACGCGCGACTCGCTCGGCGGCACTCCTTGGGACAAGGACAGCGCGGCGCTTTACCGTACCGGCTCGCCCATCACCTACGCCGGCGACATCACCACGCCGACGCTAATTCTCTCGGGTACCGATGACACCACCGTGCCGATCACCGAGTCGTTTGCGCTCTACCACGCGCTCGCCAGCCGCCACGTCCCGGTCGAGTTCATCGGCATCCCCGGCGCGCACCA
>DATEJV010000144.1:0-9930 GCA_035277745.1 Gammaproteobacteria bacterium
CTCATGCCCAGCAGCTTCGCGGCGGCCGTCTTGTTGTAGCGGGTCTGTTCCAGTGCCTTGCGGATGGCTTGCTTCTCGATTTCCCCGAGCTGTTCCCCGAGCGGCGCGGCGTGCTCGTCGGCATGTTCAGGCACATCTTCAGGCCCCGCAGCGGACGGTGCAACCGATTGCGCGGCAATTAGCGGTTCCGGGTTGCGCCGCAGGTGGATATCGGGCACGCGGATCACATTGTCCTCGGCGAGCGTGAGCGCCCGCTCCAGGATGTTCTCGAGTTCGCGCACGTTGCCGGGAAAGGAGTAGCTTTGCAGGAACGCCAGCGCGTCCGGCGCCAATTGCACCGGCGGGCGGCCGTGGATGCGCGCCAGGCGTTCGAGAATATGCACTGCCAGCAGGCCGATGTCGTCTTGGCGTTCGCGCAACGCCGGTACATGCAGCTCGATGACGTTGATGCGGTAGTAGAGGTCCTCACGGAATTTCCCGGTGTGCACCTGCTCGGCCAGCGAGCGGTGTGTAGCCGAAAGGATGCGCACATCCACTGCGATTTCCTTGGCGGCGCCTACCGGGCGCACGGCCTTTTCCTGGATGACGCGCAGCAGTTTCACCTGCATGTGCAGCGGCAGATCGGCCACCTCATCCAGGAACAAGGTACCTCCCTGGGCCGCCTGGAATAAGCCTTCCTTGTCGGCCACCGCGCCGGTGAAGCTGCCCTTCTTGTGGCCGAAGAACTCGCTTTCCATGAGTTCGGTGGGGATCGCGCCGCAGTTCACCGCCACGAACGCGTGATCGGCACGCGGGCCGTTCTCGTGGATCAGCCGCGCCACCAGTTCCTTGCCGGTGCCGGATTCACCGCTGATGTGTACCGGCGCCTGGCTGCGTGCGAGCTTGGCGACCATGACGCGCACCTGCTCGATGGCCTGCGATTGGCCGAAGAGCCGGGTCACGCCGCGCGCACCGCCGGCTTCGCGGTTGTGCCGGAGTTTGAGTGCCGTGCTGACCATCTTGCGCAGATAAACGATGTCCAGCGGCTTGGATACGAAATCAAAAGCGCCGTATTTGAGCGCCTCAACCGCGGTTTCCATGCTGCCGTGAGCGGTAATTATCGCCACCGGCACCTGCGCCATGTGCTGCTGGATGTAAGCGATTAATTCCAGCCCGCTGCCGTCCGTCAACCGCATGTCGGTGAGGCACAGGTCGATGGGCCGCGACTGCATGGCCGTGCGTGCCGCAGCCAGGCTGGCGGCGGCGATGACGTCCACGTCCATGCGTTCCAGCGTCAACCGCAGGAGTTCGCAGATCGCGGGCTCGTCGTCAACCACCAGGGCCAGGGGTTTGCTGTCGGGTGCCATTTATGCCAGCCAGCCTTGCTGTGGGCCGAACAGGATACGAAAGCAACTGCCGCCTTCGGGACGTTGCTCATACACCAGCCGCGCATGATTGCACTCGCAGAGTTCCCTGGCGATGAACAGACCCAGGCCGGTGCCGCGCGGGCTCGACGTATAGAAGGGTTCGAAGATGTGCTCGGCAATGTCCTTGGGTACGCCGCTGCCGTTGTCCAGGATGGCAAATTCCGTGCCGCCGGGCGTGCTCAGCGGGCTGATGCGGTACTCGATGAGCGGCCCGCCGAAGGACTTTGCCGGCCGTCCGTAACGTAGCGCGTTCTCCGACAGGTTCCAGGCGATCTGGTACAGGTGCCCGGGATCCACGCGTACCCGCACTTTGTCGCCGCTGTCGATGCGCACGGCCAGGGCTTGGCCGTCCAGCCCGTGGCGTTCGCGGAACTCCGCCACGAAGTCACGCAGCCAGTGTTCCAATTCGAGTTCCTGGGAGCGCGTGGATTCGCGGCGCGAAAGCTGCAGAATGGTTTCCACCATGTTTTCCATGCGTTTCGCGTGGTCGGCGATGATTTCCGTCAGCCGGCGGTCGTCGCTCTGCAGTTTGGCGGATTCCGCGAGCAACTGGTTGGCATGACTGATGGCGGCCAACGGGTTGCGGATCTCATGCGCGATGCTGCCCGTCAGGCGTCCGAGTGCGGCGAGTTTCATCTGCCGCACGCGTTCGGTGATCTCGCTGGCATCCTCGAGGAAAATCAGCGTGCCCGCATCGCCTGCGGGTGCGAGGCGGGTGAAATAGGGGATCACCGGCTTGCCGTCCTCGGTAGTAAACGACTTCGGTCGTTCCTGGCCTCCTGCGCGCCAGCTGTCGATCTCCTGTTGCAGTTGTGGCGACAGATCGGAAAGCAGGTGCTTCTGCCCGCCGCGCCGGGGAAAATTCGCCAATGCGGCTTCATTCGCCAAGCGTACCCGGCCGGTTTCATCCACCACCACCACGCCGGTGCGCATGTGGTGAATGATGTAATCGTTGAGCTGCTCCAGGTTTTGCAGGTCCACGCCGCGTTGCACGGCGAGCTCCTCGCTCTCGCGCAGCCGCCGTCCGAGGTACGCGCCGGAAATCGCGGCTACGAACAGCACCACGCCGGTGAGTGCTCCCTGCACGTAACCCGCTTCCGTAGCCGGGCCGTGCAGGACCAGATAAGTGTTGTCGGCGAGAATCAGCATGGTGGCCACGGCCGCATAGCCCATGCCGATCCGCCAGGGCATGAGCACTGTATTGGCAACGATCGACACGAACAGCAACACGCCCAGGCCGCTCACCGGCCCGCCACTGGCGTGCATCAGGATGACCACCGCGATGGTGTCCACCATCAACTGGATCTCTGCCTGCAGTGCATACCCTGGCCAGCGCTTGTAGAGGCTGAGCACCGTGAGCAAGGCGTAAACCAGATAAGCGATCCCGGTCCAGAGGAACATCCATGGATTGAGCGTGCCCAGCAATGCGGCCGGTCCGGTGGCCGATACCGCGATGATCAGGACCGCGACCAGCAGGCGGTAGACATTCAACAGACGCAACAGGCGCCACGGCAAGGCGTGGGCGGCATTGGTCGTCGTTGCGGCGTCGGCACCGGTCAGTGACATCTGGTTCATTGTGAAGGTCCGCCTTTGCGAACTGCGGCCATTTGTTTCAAAATACGCGCTCCCGCCCGTCGCATTCCAAGTGTTGCATCATGAACCTGCACGAGTATCAGGCCAAACGGCTGTTTGCAGCATACGATATTCCGGTCCCGAATGGCCGCCCGGCCACGACGCCCGACGCGGCGGTAGCGGCGGCGCGCGATCTCGGAGGTTCGCTGTGGGTGGTCAAGGCCCAGGTGCACGCCGGCGGCCGTGGCAAGGCCGGAGGCGTGAAGCTCTGCCGCGGCTACGACGAAGTGCACGCCGCGGCCGCGGCCCTGCTCGGGCGGCGCCTGGTCACCCATCAGACCGGGCCCGCGGGGCTGCCCATCAATACGGTTCTGATCGAGTCGGGCTCGGACATCAAGCGCGAATTGTATCTCTCGGTGCTCGTGGATCGGGCGCGCGAACAAGTGGTGTTCATGGCTTCCGCCGCCGGCGGCATGGAGATCGAGGAAGTCGCGGCCAGGACTCCCGAGAAGATTTTCCGCGTGTGGGTGCACCCGGCCGCAGGCGTTCAGCCGCATCAGGTGCGCGACCTGGCGTTCGGGCTTGGCCTCGGGCAAAAGGAACAACAGGCCGCGTTCGGCAAAACCGTGCACGGTCTTTACCGGCTGTTCATGGAGAAGGACGCCAGTCTGGTGGAAGTCAATCCGTTGATTGTGACCGCCGCCGGCCGGGTGCTGGCGCTGGATGCCAAGGTCAATCTCGACGACAACGCGCTCTACCGGCAGCCGGAGTTGGCGGCCATGCGCGACGCCTCGCAGGAGGATGCGCGCGAGAGCGAAGCGCGCCAGCATGAACTGAACTATGTTTCCCTGGACGGTGACATTGCCTGCATGGTGAACGGCGCAGGTCTGGCGATGGCGACCATGGACATCATCAAGTTGCACGGCGGCCGACCGGCGAACTTCCTGGATGTCGGCGGCGGCGCGACCAAAGAGCGCGTGACCGTGGCCTTCAAGCTGATTCTGTCCAACCAGAGCGTCAAGGCGATCCTGGTCAATATCTTCGGCGGCATCGTGCGCTGCGACCTGATCGCCGAGGGCATTATCGCCGCGGTCAAGGACGTCGGCGTGCGTGTGCCGGTGGTGGTACGCCTTGAGGGTACCAATGTCGAGCAGGGCAAGGCGCTGTTGGCGAAGAGCGGCCTCGCTATCACGCCGGCCAATGACCTGACCGACGCGGCCAGGAAAGTGGTCGCCGCGGCTGGTTGAAACTGTAGGAGCGGCATTTCTGCCGCGATTTCACATTGTGGGAGCGGCGATATTCACCGCGATCTTCAAGACCAGAATCGCGACGGAGACCGCCGCTCGCACCACGAGTCGGTCACGCACTGAAAATGCTTCCGGCGGGTTAAGGAATGAGCATTCTGGTCAGTAAGAACACCAAGGCCTTTTGTCCGGGCCTTACAGGGAAGCAGGGGCGAGACGGGCGCTTTTCATCGGACAGCCAGTGGTTGTCCGATCCCACCGAGCGACGTGACATGATGTCGCGGCTGGTCGGCGCACCATGGATGGCTCAGTGCGACGTGCAGGTATAAAGAGATTCTGAGGATTGAAAAATGAGTATTCTTGTAAATAGAAACACTCGGGTAATCTGCCAGGGATTTACAGGGAAACAAGGCACTTTCCACAGCCAGCAGGCCCTCGCCTACGGCACGCAACTGGTTGGCGGCGTGACTCCCGGTCGTGGCGGCGAGCAACACCTGAACCTGCCGGTATTCAATACCGTGCAGGATGCGGTGCAGCAAACTGGCGCGGATGCCAGCATGATCTACGTGCCGGCGCCGTTTGCCGCCGACGCCATCCTGGAAGCGGCGGACGCCGGCATCAAGGTGATCGTGTGCATCACCGAAGGCATTCCGGTGACCGACATGGTCAAGGTCAAGGCCGCGATTCGCGGCAGGGATTGCGTGCTCATCGGACCGAATTGTCCCGGCATCATCACCCCCGCTGAGTGCAAGATCGGCATCATGCCGGGGCACATTCATCAGCGCGGCCGTGTCGGCATCGTGTCGCGCTCCGGTACCCTGACCTACGAAGCCGTGTTTCAGACCACCAATCTGCGTCTCGGGCAATCCACCTGTGTCGGCATCGGCGGTGATCCGGTGCACGGCATGAGCTTCATTGACGTGATTACGCGCTTCAACACGGACTCGCAGACCGAAGGCATCCTCATGGTGGGCGAGATCGGCGGCTCCGACGAGGAAGCGGCGGCGGAATACATCCACGAGAACGTGCGTAAGCCGGTGGTGGCCTACATTGCGGGCGTGACCGCACCGGCCGGCAAGCGCATGGGCCATGCCGGCGCCATCGTGTCCGGCGGCAAAGGCACGGCGCAGGCCAAGTTCGAAGCGCTGGAAGCGGCTGGCGTCAAAACCGTGCACTCGCCGGCGGAACTGGGCAGCGCCATGGCGACACTGCTCAAGGGCCGACGCGGCAAAGCGGTGCGCCGCAGCATGAAGAAACCTGCGAAGCCGGTGCGCAGTCCAGCCAAAATCGCCAAAGCTGCAGCGAAAAAACGTGGGGCGCGACGTTAAGGGGATCATGCGCTATCCAGGTCAGGCTGAGGTATTCCGAAGCCCAGTGATCGTGAAGTGTTGGAATTCATCTGTGCCTTACGCTCACCTGCATTGGTTCTCATATCCCCCTTTGGAAAAGGGGGAATAAGGGGGATTTTCCAAATCCTCCCTTTCCCTCCTTTTTCAAAGGAGGGTCACCAAGAGTTCGCATGCGCTTGTGAGAAAATAATCAGATGCGCAACCAGTTCCGCATCGTCATGGCGCAGCTGAACCTGCTGGTGGGCGACGTGCCCGGCAACCTGCAGAAAATCATGCAGGCCGCCAACCGCAGCCGCGACGAATTGCACGCCGAGCTCGTGGTGTATCCCGAACTTGCGCTTACCGGTTATCCGCCGGAAGACCTGCTGTTCCATTCCGCCCTGCGTCGCGAAGTGGAGCAGGGTGTCGAGCGTCTGATGCGTGAAGTACGCGGCATTGACATGCTGGTGGGCTACCCGCTGTACGAGGGCAGCCGCATATACAACGTGACGAGTGTCATCGCGGGCGGCGCGCTGCGCGCTACCTACCGCAAGCGCGAATTGCCGAATTACAGCGTGTTCGACGAAAAGCGCTATTTCACTCCCGGGGAGGCACCCGTGCTGGTGGATTTCGGGGGCACCCCGCTGGGCCTCAACGTGTGCGAGGACATCTGGCACGCAGAGCCGCCGGCACAGGCGGTGCAAGCCGGGGCGCGCTTGCTGTTGATTCCCAACGCTTCGCCCTTCGAACTCGGCAAGCAGCGTCAGCGCGAGGAGGAACTGCGACGGCGTGCACGCGCGGCCGGAGTGCCGCTGGTGTACGTGAACCTGGTCGGCGGTCAGGACGAGCTGGTGTTCGACGGCGGCTCGCTGGCGGTGAATCCGGATGGGTGCGTGGCCGTGCGCGCGCCGAATTTTGAAGATGGTCTGTATCCGGTGGATTTCGAGATCCACGCCGGTCAGGTGCAGGCCCTGACCGGCAGCGTGCACACCGACCAGAGCGAGGAACAAAGCGTGTACCGCGCCATCGTGATGGGCGTGCGCGACTACGCTGCGAAGAACAGGTTCAAGGGCGCCATAGTCGGATTGTCGGGCGGCATTGATTCGGCTTTGACGCTGGCACTGGCCGTGGACGCTCTGGGCAGGGGAAACGTCACCGCCGTGATGATGCCCTCACGTCATACCTCGAAACTCAGCGTGGATGAATCCGTGCGCCAAGCCCGGCTGCTGGGCGTGGAATATCAAAGCATTTCCATCGAGCCCGCGTTCACGGCCTTCCTGCAGGCGCTCAAACCGGCGATCGGCGCCAGCGCCGACGACGTGGTCGCGCAGAACCTGCAGGCGCGCTGCCGCGGCGTGTTGCTCATGGCGCTGTCCAACAAGACGGGCCGGCTGTTGCTCACCACCGGCAACAAGAGCGAGACCGCTGTGGGTTACGCCACGCTTTACGGCGATATGGCCGGTGGTTTCGCGCCGATTAAGGATGTGACCAAAACCTGGGTGTACCGTTTGGCGCGCTACCGCAATACCCTGTCCGCGGCGATTCCCGCTGCGGTGATCGAGCGCGTGCCGACGGCGGAACTTGCACCGGAACAGAAGGACAGCGACAACCTGCCGCCGTACGCCATTCTCGATCCGATTCTCAGTGCCTACGTGGAAGACGATAAAACCGTGGCGGAAATCGTGGCGCTCGGCTACGACGAGACTGTGGTCAAGCGCGTGGTGAAGATGGTGCAGTCGGCCGAGTACAAGCGCCGCCAGTCGCCGCCCGGGGTGCGCGTCAGCCGCCGGGCCTTCGGCCGCGACCGGCGCTATCCCATCACTTCAGGCTATCACCGGTAAAAATGGAGTGATGCGTGCTGAGTACTGTGTGCTGCGTGCAAGATTTCCATTTTTGACGCAGCACTCAGCACGCAGTACGAGGTCTTTCAGGCCGGCGCGTGCGCTTTGTAGTTCGGATCGGCACCGGGGAAATTCAATTGCAGGATTTTGCGCGCGCCGTCCGCCAGGTCCGTGAGGCCGAGGCGGCTGTAGGCGGTGTACAGGATTTTCAGGGCGTCCTCGACACGCGGGCTCTCGGGATAATTCCGGGTAATCGTGACTGCGCGCTGTACCGCGGATATCCAGGCGCCGCGCCGCATGTAGTAATCGGCCAGCGCCCATTGGTAGTCCGCCAGCCGGTCGCGCAGATATACCAGGCGCTGGCGTGCATCCGCGGCGTATTTGGTGTCGGGGAATTTCTGCAGCAGCAACTGGAATGCCTGGAAGGACTTCTGGGCATTGGACGGATCGCGCTGATAGATGTCGTGGCGGAACAGCCGCATGAACGGACCGGGGGCTTCGTCAAAATACGCCACGCCTTTCATGTAATAGGCGTAATCCACGTCGGCATGCCGCGGGTGCTCGCGGATGAAGCGGTCGGCGGCGTCCTCCGCCGCGTCGTAGTTCTTGTCCATGTAGTTGGCGTAAATCAGATCCAGTTGCGCCTGGGTGCCGTAATCATTGAAGGGGAAACGCGCCTCCATGGTCTGCAGGCGACTGATGGCGGTCTTGTAATTGCCGGCCGCGAGGTTGGCTTGTATGCTCTTGTACAAGGCCTCGGGCGCCAGGTGTTGATCCTTGGATTGCTGGCTGGCGCAGGCTGCAAGCAGCAGCGCCGCGGCTAAACAGCTGAATAAACCCGGGCGAAAACGCATGTGGGAATCAATCCTGAGACAGGCTGAAAGCGTGTGTCGGTCAGTATATCGTAACCGCCGCGGTGCTGCGTGCCGATGAATCCCGGCGTGCGCCCGTCCGCCGTCAAGGAAGTTCTGGTTCCCGCGAACCTGGCGGGGCTGCGCCTGGATCAGGCACTCGCACAGTTGTTTCCCGCATATTCCCGCAGCCGCCTGTCGCAATGGATCAAGGACGGCCGCGTGCTGCTGGACGAACGCGTGCCACGGCCGCGTGATTCGGTGGTCAGTGGCCAGCGCCTGCGCCTGATGGTGGTCGAAGTACCGCTCGTGGAACTCCAGCCGCAGGCCCTGCCCCTGGAGATCGTGCACGCGGACGCCAGCCTGATCGTGGTCAACAAACCTGCGGGCCTGGTGGTGCATCCGGGCGCGGGCAATCCCGCCGGCACGCTGCAGAACGCGCTGCTGCATTACGCGCCGGAGTTGATCAACGTGCCGCGCTGCGGACTGGTGCATCGCCTCGACAAGGACACCTCGGGCCTGCTGGCGGTGGCGCGCACGCTGGAAGCACACACCAAACTGGTGGCGGCGCTCGCGGCCCGGGAGTTCGAGCGCGAATATGCAGCCGTAGCCGTGGGCGTCATGACCGGGGGCGGCACCGTGGACGCACCCATCGCGCGCCACCATGTGGATCGCAAGCGCATGAGCGTGCGCGAGGGCGGACGCGCGGCCGTGACCCATTACCGCGTGCTCCAGCGCTTCCGCGCACATACACATATATCAGTAAGGCTGGAAACCGGCCGCACGCATCAGATCCGCGTGCACCTCGCTCACATCCGCCATCCGCTGGTCGGCGATCCGGTGTACGGCCGGCGGCTCGCGATTCCCGCCGACGCCACCTTGTCCCTGCAAGAAGCTTTGCGCGGCTTTAAGCGCCAGGCTTTGCATGCGCGCCGCCTCGGCTTCGCGCATCCGGTGAGCGGCGAATTGCTGCGCTGGGAAGCGCCGCTGCCGGACGACATGCAGCAACTGCTGCAGGCGCTGGATCTCGACATGCGGCGTGAGCCCGGGCATGGTCATTGACTGGATCGCACCCGACTGGCCGGCGCCCGCGAACGTGCGCGCGGTCAGCACCACACGCAACGGCGGCGTGAGCCGCGGTCCGTACGCTTCGTTCAATCTCGGCGCGCACGTGGGCGACGATCAGCGCGCCGTGGCCGAAAACCGCTTGCAGTTGCGCGCCGAGCTGCGTTGGCCGCGTGAGCCGCACTGGCTTACGCAGGTACACGGTACGCAGGTCACGGAAATCGGACATTTTGATAATCCACTCTCTTCCACGAATGTGGGGGAGAGGGTTGGAGTGAGGGGGGGCAAAGCGGCGGACGAAACCACCGCCGATGCCGCGATCACAAGATCCACCAATGAGGTCTGCGCCGTTATGACGGCCGATTGTCTGCCGGTGTTGTTGTGCGACCGTACCGGCAAAACTGTGGGCGCGGCTCACGGCGGCTGGCGGGGCCTGGCCGCGGGTATCCTTGAAAACACGCTTGCGGCAATGCGCGTACCGTCCGCCGAGATTCTTGCCTGGCTCGGTCCCGCCATCGGCCCCGAGGCGTACGAAGTCGGTGATGAAGTGCGCGCGGCATTGATCCGAGATCATGCCGACGCCGATCAGGCCTTCGAGCCTCGGGCCGCCGGCAAATGGCTGT
>DATEJV010000145.1:0-5783 GCA_035277745.1 Gammaproteobacteria bacterium
CGTGCAGTAGATGCAGCGCGTCATGAACGTCTGGATCAGCGGGCCGACGTCGTTGTCCTTGACCGCGCGCTTGCGCTCGGAAAAGCGGCCGATGTGGCGGCCGTAGCCCATGGACAGATCCTGCAACTCGCACTCGCCGCCCTGATCGCAGATCGGACAATCCAGCGGATGGTTGATGAGCAGGAACTCCATGGTGCCGCGCTGCGCGTCGAGCGCCCGCTGCGAGCGCGTGAACACCTTCATGCCCTCGGCCACCGGCGTGGCGCAGGCCACCAGCGGCTTGGGCGCCTTCTCCACTTCCACCAGGCACATGCGGCAATTCGCCGCTACCGACAGCTTCTCGTGGTAGCAGAAACGCGGGATGTAAATGCCCTCGCGGTCGGCCGCGCGGATGATCATCTCGCCCTTGCGCGCCTTGACCGGCTTGCCATCGATCTCGATGTTGACGAACGCTTCAGCCATGATTCAGCAATCTCTCTTCAGTCTCAGGCAGCCTGGCGCTTGGCGCCGGGACCGACCAGGCAGCAGCCGTGGTCAATGTGATACTGGAATTCGTCGCGAAAATGACGGATGAAGCCCTGCACCGGCCACGCGGCCGCATCGCCGAACGCGCAAATCGTGTGCCCCTCGATGTGTCTGGACACGTCCACCACCATGTCGAGGTCCTGCGGGCGGCCCTGACCGTGCTCGATGCGCGCAATCACGCGGTGCATCCAGCCCGTGCCCTCGCGACACGGCGTGCATTGCCCGCAGGATTCCGAGTAAAAGAAACGCGAAATCACTTCCAGCGCGCGCACCATGCAGGTGTCTTCGTCCATGACCACGATCGCGCCCGAGCCGAGCATCGAGCCGGCCTTGCGCAGCGAGTCGAAGTCCATGTCGCAAGCCATCATGGTGTCCGCAGGCAACACCGGCGCCGAGACCCCGCCCGGAATCACGGCTTTCAGGCGCTTGCCCTGCCACACGCCGCCGGCCAGGGCCAGCAATTCCTTGAACGGCGTACCCATCGGCACTTCGAAATTGCCGGGTTTGACGACGTGGCCGGTGACCGAAAAAATCTTGGTGCCGCTGTTGTTGGGCTTGCCGAAGGCAGCGAACCATTTGGCGCCGTTGAGCATGATGCTCGGCACCGAAGCGAAGGTTTCGGTGTTGTTCACCGTGGTCGGCCGTCCGAACACGCCGAAGTTCGCGGGAAACGGCGGCTTGAAGCGCGGCCAGCCCTTCTTGCCTTCGAGCGAGTCCAGGAGCGCGGTTTCCTCGCCGCAGATGTAGGCGCCGGCGCCGAGATGCGAGTGGATGTCCACGCGCACGCCGGATTTCTGGATGTTGTCGCCCAGCAAGCCGTTGTCATAGGCTTCCTTGAGCGCCTGCTCGAAGCGCCGGTAGGGCTCGTCCGAGAATTCCCCGCGTATGTAGTTGTATCCGACCTGTGCGCGCATGGCGTAGCAGCCGATCGCCATGCCTTCGACCACGGCATGCGGGTTGAACCGCAGGATGTCGCGGTCCTTGCAGGTACCGGGCTCGGATTCGTCGGAGTTGCACACCACGTACGACGGCCCGGTGGGCGTGCGCGGCATGAAGCTCCATTTCACGCCGGTGGGAAATCCCGCGCCGCCGCGGCCGCGCAGGCCGGAAGCCTTCACTTCTTCCACCACCTGCTCGGGCGGAATCTTGTCCTTGAGGATTTTCTTCCACGCCTTGTAACCGCCGACCTTGAGGTAGTTCTCCAGCGTCCACGGCTGATCGAACTGCAAGGTGTTGTGGCAGACCTGATCCTGCGGAATGCTCATTTCAGGCCCTCCAGGATCTTGTCCACCTTCTCCGGCGTGAGATTCTCGTAATACTTGTGATCCACCATCATCATGGGCGCGCCCGCGCAGGCCGCCAGGCATTCCTCTTCACGCTTCAGGTAGCAACGCCCGTCCGGAGTGCTCTCGCCGGTTTTCACGCCGAGCTGCTTTTCGATGTGCGCCACGATGTCATCCGCACCGCGCAACATGCAGGATATATTGGTGCACACCGCGATGCTGTGCCGCCCCACGGGTTTGGTCTCGAAATTCGAGTAGAAACTCGCGACCTCGTACACCATGATGGGCTGGAGCTTGAGATAGGCCGCCACCGCATCCATCAGCGCCACGGTCAGATAACCGCCGTTCTCGTGCTGCGCCTCGCGCAGCGCGACAAACACCGCGGAACGCATGCGCCCTTCCGGGTATTTCCGCACCGCTTCGTCTATCGCCTCGCGCACGTGCTTCGACAGGCCAGCGGATTTGACGGCGGCGGCGGTCACCGGTCCACCTCCCCGAACACCAGATCCTGCGTGCCGATGATGGCCACCAGATCCTGCAGCATGTGACCGCGCACCATCTCGTCGAGCGCCGCGAGATGCGCGAACCCGGCGGCGCGGATCTTCATGCGGAACGGCTTGTTGGCGCCGTCGGAAATCATGTAGATGCCGAATTCCCCTTTGGGGTGCTCGATGGCGGCGTACACCTCGCCCTCCGGCACGCAGTAGCCTTCGGTCATGTATTTGAAATGGTGGATCAGGGACTCCATGTCGGACTTCATCTGCTCGCGCAGCGGCGGCGTGACCTTGTGGTCCTCCAGCCACACCGGCCCGGGGTTTTCCCGCAGCCACTTAATGCACTGTTGCACGATGCGGTTCGACTGGCGCATTTCCTCAATGCGCACCAGGTAACGGTCGTAGCAGTCGCCGTTCACGCCCACGGGTATGGTGAAATCCATCCGGTCGTAAACCTCGTAGGGCTGCTTCCGGCGCAGATCCCACTCGATACCCGAACCGCGCAGCATCGGCCCGGAAAACCCGAGCTGCAGCGCGCGCTCCGGCGAGACCACGCCGATGCCGACGGTGCGCTGCTTCCAGATGCGATTGTCGGTGAGCAGCGTCTCGTATTCGTCCACCAGCTTGGGAAACCGCCGGGTAAAGTCCTCGATGAAATCCAGCAGCGACCCCTCGCGCGCCTTGTTCATGCGCCGCATGTCCCCCTGGCTGCGGAAGCGTGACTTCTGGTATTGCGGCATGTGATCCGGCAAGTCGCGGTACACGCCCCCGGGGCGGTAATAGAAGGCATGCATGCGCGCGCCCGAAACCGCCTCGTACATGTCCATGATGTCCTCACGCTCGCGGAAGCAGTACAAAAACACCGTGAGCGCGCCGATGTCCATGGCGTGCGAACCCAGCCACAGCAGATGATTGGTGATGCGCGTCAATTCGTCGTACAGGGTGCGGATGTATTGCGCGCGCACCGGCGGCTCGATGCCCATGAGCTTCTCGATGGCCATGACGTAGGCATGCTCATTGCACATCATGGACACGTAATCCAGCCGGTCCATGTAGCCGATGCTCTGGTGGAAGATCTTGCTTTCCACGAGTTTTTCGGTGGCGCGGTGCAGCAGCCCGATGTGCGGGTCCGCCTTGGTGACCACTTCACCGTCCATTTCCAGGATCAGGCGCAGCACGCCGTGCGCGGACGGATGCTGCGGCCCGAAGTTCATGGTGTAATTGCGGATCTCAGGCATCTTTGGGCAAGTCCTTGAAAGCCGGCACGTAGCGCGCATCCTGCCGGATCACGCGCGGCACCAGCACCCGGCGATCAATCACCACCGGTTCATAGATCACACGTTTTTTCTCCGGGTCATAGCGCACTTCGACGTTGCCGGAGAGCGGGAAGTCCTTGCGGAACGGATGGCCCACGAAACCGTAATCCGTGAGGATGCGGCGCAGATCCGGATGCCCGTTGAACAGGATGCCGAAGAGATCGAAGGCTTCGCGCTCGAACCAGTTGGCCGAAGCCCAGAGGTCGGTGACCGAGTCCATCATCGGCGGGTCGCCGGGGCAGTAGGCGCGCAGCCGCAGCCGCTGGTTATGCCGGATGGAAAGCAGGTGATAGACCACGGCGAATCTCGGCGCCTGGTGCGCTTCGGTGTCCCAGGCCCGGCGGTTGGCGCCGCGCGCAAATCCGGTGGCCGTGGCGCGGTGCGTCAGCCACTCATCCTCGCCGTATCCTAGGTAATCCACGCCGCACACATCCATGAGCTGTTCAAACTGGAACGGCTCCTCGTCGCGCAATGTCCGGCAGATGTCGCGCACATCGGCCGCCGGCAGCTCACAGGTCAGCTGGTCCACGCTCGACGGCACACGCGTCAGCTTCTTCCCGAAGCGCGCTTCCAATTCACCGGCGAGTTTGTCGGTTGCCATGCTCATGAATTCATCCGGCTAACGCGCAATCGTGTTGGTGCGCTTGATCTTCTTCTGCAGCTGAATGATGCCGTACAGAAGTTGCTCGGCGCTCGGCGGGCAGCCGGGGACGTACACGTCCACCGGCACGATGCGGTCGCAACCGCGCACCACCGCATAGGAATAGTGATAGTAGCCCCCGCCGTTGGCGCACGAGCCCATGGAAATCACCCAGCGCGGCTCGGGCATCTGGTCGTACACCTTGCGCAGCGGCGGTGCCATCTTGTTGACCAGCGTGCCGGCCACGATCATCACGTCGGATTGGCGCGGACTCGGGCGGAAAATCACGCCGAAGCGGTCCAGGTCGTACCGCGCGGCGCCAGCGTGCATCATTTCCACGGCGCAACACGCCAGGCCGAAGGTCATGGGCCAGAGCGAACCGGTGCGCGCCCAGTTGACCACGGCATCCACGCTGGTGGTGACGAAACCGCCCTGCTCGCTGCGCGGCCCTACTCCCATTCCAGCGCCCCCTTCTTCCATTCATAGATGAAGCCGACCACCAGAATGCCGAGGAACACCATCATGGCGTAGAAACCGAACAGGTCGAGCCCGTGCAGGGACACCGCCCAGGGGAACAGGAAGGCGATTTCGAGATCGAAGATGATGAACAGGATCGCGACCAGGTAGTAGCGCACGTCGAATTTCGCGCGGCTGTCTGCGAAGGGTTCGAAGCCGCACTCGTAGGGCGAATCTTTCTCGCTGTCGGGACGGCGGTTGCGCAACAGCGTGCTGGCCACGAACCCCGCGCCCACCAGCACGCAGCCGAACAGGCCGCCCAGGATCAGGAACAGCAGGATGGGAACGTAATTCTGGAGCATGCTCTCCTACCGGATACTACGGCGATCCCCCTGCACAACCGGCCGCCGTAAGGGGCTGGTGCCGACGGGGAGACTCGAACTCCCACGGTTTTACCCACTACCACCTCAAAGTAGCGTGTCTACCAATTCCACCACGTCGGCAATGTGAGTTGCAGGTACCGGCGCGTTTGCCAGTCGTCTACAGAGGCAGGCAATTTTAACGTATCGCAACGCCAAAAAGCGATGCGCGGGCTGCGCCATCAACCGCCCGGAGGTTTGACCGGCGTCCTGGTCACGGCCGCGGGCGGCTTGGAAGCCGCCGCAGATGGAGTGGCGGTCGGCGGTTGCTGTGCCGCAGGCTGCGGACCCGCGGCTTGCTGCTGCGCGGCACGCTCCACGACGCTTTGCGGCGTCGCGGTGGTGTGATGCGACAGGTACGCCATGGCCAAAGCCAGGATGAAAAACAGCGTGGCCAGGATGGCCGTGGCGTGGCTGAGAAAATTGGCCGAGCCGCCCGCACCGAACACGGTGCCGGAGGAGCCGCTGCCGAACGCGGCGCCCGCATCCGCACCCTTGCCCTGTTGCAACAGGATCAGTGCAATCAGAGCCACCGCGACGAACACCAGGATGATTTCAAGAATCGTGTACAGCATGCAAACACTCTGAACTACAAGGTATGGGAATCAAGGCGCAGCCCGGCAGATCGCCACAAACTCGGCTGCCTCCAG
>DATEJV010000146.1:0-4512 GCA_035277745.1 Gammaproteobacteria bacterium
CAATGGCGTGGACCTGCTGGATGAACCCCAGCGCGCCAAAAGCGCCATCGGTTATCTGCCCGAACAGCCGCCGCTCTATCCGGACTTCACCGTGGACGAATACCTGGATTACTGCGCGCGCCTCAATCGTGTACCCCGGGCGCAGGTGCCTGCGGCACGCGCCTCCGCCAAGGAGCGCTGCGGCCTGAAGGACATGGGCGCGCGGCTCATCGGCAATCTCTCCAAGGGTTTCCGCCAGCGCGTCGGCATCGCGCAGGCCATCATCCATGCACCGCGCGTGGTGATCCTCGATGAGCCCACGGTGGGCCTGGATCCCATCCAGATCCGCGAAATCCGCGCGCTCATCACCGAACTCGGGCGTGAACACGGGGTGGTTCTCTCCACCCACATCCTGCCGGAAGTGCAAAGTGTGTGCAGCCGCGTACAAATCATTCACCAGGGCCGGTTGGTGTTCAGCGACACACTCACCGGACTCGCGACGCGCATGCAGGCTACCAGCCTGTGGCTCGCCTGCCGGCAGACCCCCGACGTCGCGGCCATCAAAGCCCTGCCCGGTGTAGCGGGCGTGGAAGTGCTCGACGATCGGCAGCTGCGCATCGTGTTCCAGGGCGATACCAACCCCGCGGAGACGCTGGCCGCCGAAGTCTTGCGCCGCGGCTGGGGACTGCTGGAACTCACCCCGGAACGCAAATCGCTCGAGCAGATCTTCGTGGAGCTGACCGCGGTCGATGAAAACGCCATAGCGACGGTGCAGGAACAAGCCGCATGATGATCCTCACCATCGCTGGGCGCGAACTCAAGCACCTGTTCCTTTCACCGCTCGCCTGGTGCGTGCTCGCGGTCATCCAGTTCATCGTGGCCTGGATGTTCCTGGTGCAGGTGGATAATTTCCTCAAATTCGCGCCCACGCTCGCCGGCGTGGCGCACGCCCCGGGCGTCACCGATGCGATCGCCGCACCCATGTTCAGCACCGCCGGCGTGGTCATGCTGCTGGTGGTGCCGATCATGAGCATGCGCCTGATCGCCGAGGAGCGCCGCAGCGGCACCCTGAGCCTGCTGCTGTCCGCACCGGTGAGCATGACCGAAATCGTGCTGGGCAAATATCTGGGACTGCTGATCTTCCTGCTCATCATGCTCGGCCTGATCACGCTCATGCCGCTGTCGCTCGCGGTCGGCACGCATCTGGATTACGGCAAACTGTTCGCCGGCGTGCTGGGGCTGGCGCTGCTGCTGGGTGCGTTCGCGGCCGCCGGCTTGTTCATATCCACGCTCACCAAACAGCCGGTGGTCGCGGCGGTCGCGAGTTTCGGCTTGCTGCTGCTGCTGTGGATCATCAGTTGGGCCGGCAGCGGCGATGCCGAGTACAGCCCGGTGTTCCATTACCTGTCGCTCGTGGATCACTACAGCTCGCTGCTCACCGGCAGCTTCAACAGCACCGACGTGATCTACTACGTGCTGTTCATCGTGGCGTTCCTGGTGCTCAGCATCCGCCGCTTGGATGCCTACCGCCTGCAGCACTGAGCCACATGCGCGTTACCCGCAAATCCCGCCTGCAACTGCGTGCCCAGAACTGGGGCTTCGTGGTGTTGTTCCTCGCGGTCATCTGCCTGCTTGCCTGGCTCAGCACCCGCTATGTGTACAACGCCGATTGGACCTACGGCCATCGCAATTCGCTTTCGCCCGCAAGCGTGCAGTTGCTGCACACGCTCAAAAGTCCACTGAGCTTCACCGCCTACGTGCGCGACAACGCGGTACTGCGCGAAGCGATCCGGCGTTTCATCGGCAAATACCAGGAGGTGAAGCCCGACGCCTCGCTCAATTTCATCAATCCGGAAACCGATCCGCAGGCCGCGCGCAGCGCCGGCATCACCGCCGACGGCGAGCTGGTGATCGGCTATCAGGGGCGCACGCAGAAGGTCGCGCAGATCAATGAGGCCGCCGTGAGCAACGCCATCGAAGGCATTGCGCGCTCCGCGGATGAATACGTGGTGTTCCTCGGCGGCGACGGCGAACGCAATCCGCTCGGTCAGCGCAATTTCGATCTCGGCGATTTCGGCACGCAGCTCGAACAGAAAGGCTTCAAACTCGAAACCCTGAACCTCGCGGCCACTCCCGGCATTCCCTCCAACACCGCGGTACTGGTGATCGCCGGCCCGCAGGCCAACCTGCTGCCCGGCAGCGTCAAGCTCATACAGGAATACGTGCAACGCGGCGGCAATCTGCTGTGGCTGGGCGATCCGGGATCGCTTTATGGATTGGAACCGCTGGCCCAGGACCTGGGTATCGCGTTCGCCAAAGGCACGATCGTGGATCCCGACTCCCAGCTGTTCGGCATCACCAATCCCACCGTGATCCTGGTGGCCAAATACAACTCCGCTTCCGCCATCACCCGCGATTTCACCACCGCCACGCTGTTCGCCGGCGCCACCTCCATCAGCACCGGCCCGGGCCGCCCCTGGCAAGCGGAGAATTTCCTGCAAACCCTGCCGCGCAGCTGGCTGGAAACCGGCCAGCTCGAGGGCGATGTGAAGTACGACCCGGCGCACGGTGACCAGCGCGGACCGCTCACCATCGGCGTGAGCCTGACGCGCGCAATCAAGCAACCGGCCGCGGCCAAAGGCGATGCGCCGCGGAGTATTGAGCAGCGTGTAGTGGTCACCGGCGACGGCGATTTTCTCTCCAATTCCTACTTGAACAACGGCGGCAATCTCGCGCTGGGTCTGAACATCCTCAACTGGCTGGCGCACGAAGACAGCTTTATCAACATCAATCCACAATCCGCGCCCGACCGCACCCTGACACTGTCGAAAAGCGACCAATCGCTGATCGGCTTGGGTTTCCTGTTCCTGATTCCGCTTGCGCTCATCGCCTGCGGGCTGATCATCTGGTCACGCCGCCGCCGCGCATGAAAACCCGTCTGTGGCTCAATCTGGCCTTGGTGGTCATTGTCGCGATTCTCGTGGCGCTGGTGTACTTCAAGCCGGGCCACAAGATGCCGGCACCGGCACCGGTACTCACCCGGCTGCAGGCGAAGGATGTGCACGAGATCAAGATTGCCCAGCCGGATACCGCCACCGTGGAACTGGTGCGCGAAAACAACGGCGCATGGCGCATGACAACTCCGTCCAAACTGCCGGCCGATGAGTTTCTGGTGCAATCGCTGCTCGACAGCCTGCCCGCCGAGATCAAGAGCAGTTTCAGCGCCGCCCCCGCCAAGCTTGCCCAATACGGGCTCGACCCCGCGCGCGTGCGCCTGTGGATCAACGGCACGGAATTCGATTTCGGCGACACCGAACCGCTGCATAACTATCGTTATGTGCTGAGCGGCGGACAGGTACACGTGGTCAGCGGCATGTTGTTCTACCGCCTCGCTCACCGGCCTTATTGGTGGGTGAGCAAGCGCCTGTTGCCGGAGCATGCCGAAATCACCGCGCTGCAGTTGCCCGACGCCACGCTGATGCTTGCGGGTGACAAATGGGAATTGGCGCCGGCCGATTCGGCGGTATCCGCCGACAAAATCCAGACGCTGGTAGATAATTGGCAGGACGCCCAGGCCATGGGAGTTGAGAAGGTTCAGACCGGCAAACCTGCGGGCGAAGTCGCGGTTGAACTGGCCGGCGGGAAATCCGCATTGCGTTTCGCCATTCTGCAAGACCCGAATTTCTTCGTGTTGGCGCGTCCGGACCTGGGGATCGCCTACCAGTTCCCCAGTGACCAGCGCGCGGCGTTGCTGAGTTTCCAATCTGCTTCTTCGGCACCCAAGCCTGCCAGCAAGGCCCAAACTGCGCACATGCCCAACGTTAAACCGCCGTTCAAGGGCACTACTAAAAATTAGAGATTTTGGTTTCTGGGTAGGCAGAAATGACCGAGGAACCGGAGTGTATATGCCAATACATGAGGATTCCGAGGTCATTTCTAACACCCCCAGAAAGTAAAAGATCAATTTTTAGGAGGCGCCCGTATGCCGGAACTGCCCGAGGTCGAGACCACCCGCCGCGGCATTCAGCCGTATCTGCGCGGCCACCGAGTCACCGAAGTCAAAATCCGCAACCGCCGCCTGCGCTGGCCGGTACCGCACACGCTGGTCGAGATGCTTCCCGGACAGCGCATCCAGGCGGTTACCCGCCGCGGAAAATACCTGTTACTGCATACCGCTGCGGGCACGGCGATTCTGCATCTCGGCATGTCCGGCAGCCTGCGGGTGTTGCCCGCGGGAACCGCGGTCGGCAAGCACGATCACCTCGACATTGTGCTCGACAGCGGCCGCGCGCTGCGCCTGCACGACCCGCGCCGCTTCGGTACTCTGCTGTGGACCACACAGGACCCGGCGCGTCACAAGCTGCTGCGCGCGCTCGGTCCGGAACCGCTCGCCAGCGGCTTTGACGGCAATTACCTGTTCGATAAATCGCGCAAACGCAAACTTGCCGTCAAGAATTTCATCATGAACAGCCACATCGTGGTGGGCGTGGGCAATATCTACGCCTGCGAAGCCCTGTTCCTGGCGCGTATCCA
>DATEJV010000147.1:0-4641 GCA_035277745.1 Gammaproteobacteria bacterium
GCGGCCATCGCCGCGGAGCCGCACACCGATGCGGGCCGGGTAGTGAGCATCGTGCTCGATGGCGAGAACGCCTGGGAGCATTATCCGGACAATGGCAATCACTTCCTCAGCACGCTGTATCGCGCACTGGTTCAAGACCAGCGGTTTTGCCTGACTACCTTCAGTCAATGCGTGAACGATGCCGGCGTCCCGGTGCGGGCGTTGACCAAGCTCGTGGCCGGCAGCTGGGTAAAAGGCGATCTGGATACCTGGATCGGTCACCCCGACAAGAACCGTGCCTGGGATTTGCTGGTGGATGCGCGACAGCATGTTGATGCGGCGCTGGCCTCGAAGCGCTTGAGCGTGGAACAGCGCGAGCGCCTGGAGCTGCAATTGGCCGTGTGCGAAGGATCGGACTGGTTCTGGTGGCCGGGAGACGGGAACCCAGCCGCGAGCGCGGCGCGCATGGAGCACCTGTACCGCATGCAGTTGACCGGCCTCTATCGCCTCATGGATGAGACGCCACCGGACGAACTCTCGCAACCGTTCAGCCGCGGCAGCGTGCAGGGCAGCGGTGGCGTGATGCGTCCCGCGCAGTGAGCATGGCACCGCTCCCAGTCATTCTTGGCCGCCGCCGTTTCGGAATCACGGCGCATATCACCTCGCTTCCGGGTCCCGGAGCGCATGGCCGCCTGGGTACCGAGGCGTACCGGTTCGTGGATTTCCTGGCCGCAGCGGGTTGCAGTGTCTGGCAGGTATTGCCGCTCAATCCGGTGAATGTCTCCGGGTCACCGTACCAGGGCCGCTCCGTATTTGCCGGCAACACGGCATTGCTGCCGGACGGTTACACACAGTCCGCGCCGGATGCGGAGTACAAGGATTTCCGTTCTGCACAGGATTATTGGCTGCAGGACTATGCGCTGTATTGCGCGTTGCGGGAGGAGCAGGGCGGGCAAGCCTGGCATCTCTGGCCGTCAGCCTTGCGCGACCGCGAGCCGTCCGCGCTTGCGCAGGCACGCGTACGTTGCCGGCACGCCATGGAAAGAACCTGCCGGGCGCAATACGCGTTCTTCAACGCCTGGCGGCAATTGCGGCAATACGCGCAGCGTGCCGGGGTGTTCCTGTTTGGGGATCTGCCGATGTTCGTGGCGTACGACAGCGCGGATGTCTGGAGCCGGCGCGAATTCTTTTCCGTGGATGGCAGCGGGCGGTTGACGCACGTGGCCGGAGCCCCGCCGGATGACTTTGCCGCGCACGGGCAGAACTGGGGTTGTCCGGAGTATCACTGGGAGACGCTCGCAGCGGACGGGTTTCGCTGGTGGCGTGCACGGCTGGCGATGCAGGCTGCGCTCCTCGATCTCCTGCGTCTCGATCATTTCCGGGGCTTCGACGCGAGCTGGTGCATTCCGGCGCAAGCGCAGTCCGCGGCCGAGGGCGCGTGGATGGAGGTGCCCGGCCGCGCGCTGTTCGCCGCACTGCAACCCGAGCTCGCGCTGCTGCAACTGGTGGCCGAGAATCTGGGCCACATCACTCCGGCCGTCGAGCAGTTGCGCGCCGAGCTCGGCCTGCCGGGCATGCGCGTGCTGCAGTTTGCATTTTCGGGCGATGCGGACAATCCGCATCTGCCGGAAAATCACGCGGCCGGGGACGTGGTGTACACCGGCACGCACGATACCGACACCACGCTTGGCTGGTGGCAGGCGCTCGACGCCGGCGTCCGCGCACGCGTGCTCAACGAGTTGGGGCACCCGGCCGAACCCATGCCCTGGTCCCTGGTGCAGGCGGCCATGGCCTCGGTGTGTACGCTCGCCATGCTGCCGCTGCAGGATTGTCTGGCTCTGGGATCGGAGGCGCGCATGAACACGCCCGGCCGGGTCGAGGGCAACTGGGCGTGGCGCTGTGCGCCGGATGCGCTCAGCGTGGATTTGCAAACCCGTCTGCGGGAATTCGCGCGACGCTACGGCCGCGGCGACTGAAGGCTTACAAGGCCAGCAGACAGCCCATTTCGAAACGATGCACGAGCAGCGGATGCGTGGGGTACAGGCGCACGCAGAGGTGCATCAGCCCGCTGGTCTCGGGTGTCAGTTCCAGCTGATAGAGCGTGCCTTGGCCCGCGGTTTCCTTTGGCGAGAACGCGAGTGTTGACGCGCTGCCGTTGTCGGAATTTTCCACGCAACACTCCATGCACACGTCGGCGGCGCTGAGTTCGCCCAGATTTGCCATGACCGACAGGTTCAGGCGTTCGCCCAGGCGCAGCCGCGTCGGCGGCGGCTGTTGCCAGTGCGCGCTCACCTGCGGCCAGTGAGCGCGAACCCTTTGTTTCCAGGCGGCCAATGTGCGCGCCGCGCGAGAGTTCTGGTCCGCGAGTTTCCGGCTGTGGTGCAAGGCCGGCAGGTAAAAGCGCCGCAGGTAATCCAGCAGCATGCGCCGCATGCTGTAATGCGGCAGCACGCTTTCCATCGAGTGTTTGGAAATCTTGATCCATTTGGTCGGCAGGCCGTCGGTATCGCGCCGGTAATACAGCGGCAGCACTTCCTGTTCCAGCAGATCGAGCAGATCCTCGGCTTCCACGCGGTTGCGCTGCTCCGCGTCGAGCGCGGGGTCGTGCATCGGGATGGCCCAGCCGTTGGCGCCGTCGTAGCCTTCTTCCCACCAGCCGTCCAGCATGCTGAGGTTGAGGCCGCCGTTGATGGCGGCTTTCTGGCCGGAGGTGCCGCTAGCTTCCTGCTGGTACGCGGGCGTGTTCAGCCACAGGTCCACGCCGGTGACCAGCTTGCGCTCGAGCGCGATGTCGTGGCCTTCGAGGAAAAACACCTTGCCCGCGAACTCCGGCTGCTGCGTGTAACGGTTGATTTCCCGGATGATCTGCTGCCCGGGCTGGTCCTGCGGGTGTGCCTTGCCGGAGAACAGCACGATGACCGGCTGTTCGCGGTTGTTCAGCAGCCTGGCCAGGCGCTGTGGATCGTGGAACAGGAGCAGAGCCCGCTTGTAGGTGGCGAAGCGGCGTGCGAAACCGATCACCAGGGCATCCGCGCGGCTGTCATCCAGACCGTCCAGCATCTGCTCGGCGCGCAGGCGGCCCACGCTGTTGCGCTGCAACTGGCGCTGCAGGATCCCGCGGGCGCTCGCCAGCAGTTCGCGTTTGAGCGTCTGGCGCAGTTTCCAGAAACGTGCATCGGGGATTTTGGCCAACACCTGCCGCCAGTATTCGCCATCGGCGATGCGTTCGCGCCACTCGGGGAATTGTTCGTCAAACAATGAAGCCCAGCGGCGCGCCAGAAAGCTGCCCGCATGTATGCCGTTGGTGACGTAGTCCATGGGGTTGTCTTGCGGCGGAACTTGCGGCCAGACATGGCCTTCCATGTGCGCCGCCACTCTGCGATGTGCGCGGCTCACGCCGTTGTGCCAGCGCGAGCCGCGCAGCGCCAACGCGGTCATGTTGAAAGCGTCCGGGCGGGAGGGCGCAGCGCCCAGGGCCATGAGTTCGTCGAACGGAATGCGCAGTTCATCGGCAAAGCCCTTGAAATGCGCCAGCATCAACTCGCGATTGAACACGTCATGCCCCGCGGCCACCGGCGTGTGCGTGGTGAACAGGGTGGCCGAGGCCGTGAGCTCGAGTGCCGCGGCGAAATCCAGGTCTGCGGACTGCAAGTGCTCGCGGCAGCGCTCCAGCACGGAAAATGCCGCGTGCCCTTCGTTGACATGCCATACCGCGGGATGGATGTTCAATGCGCGCAGCGCGCGTACGCCGCCGATGCCGAGCACGATTTCCTGGGTGATACGCGTACCGGTGTCACCGCCGTACAACTGGTAGGTGATGGCGCGATCCGGCGCGGTGTTTTCCGGCAGGTCCGAGTCGAGCAGGAACAGGCGCACGTTCCCGATCGCCAGTTCCCATACCAGCAGCGCCACGCGCCGGTCCTCGATGGTCACCGGTACCCTGATCTGCGTGCCGGCGGCATCCAGTGCCGGCTGCACCGGCAGGTCTTCAATGGGGACCGGATGGTAATGCGCCTGCTGCTCACCCGCGGCGTTGATGATCTGGGTGAAATAGCCGTGCCGGTACATCAAGCCGATGGCCACGAACGGCAGGCCGGAATCGCTGGCCGCCTTGCAGTAGTCCCCGGCCAGGACTCCCAATCCGCCGGAGTACAGCGGCAGGCACTCGTACAAACCGTACTCCATGCAGAAATACGCGACGGTTTGCTGCTCCATCGGCCGTACTTCGGTGTCGGGGAATTCGCCTTTGTGTTTCAGGTAGCGGTCAAAGCGTGCCAGCACCTCGGCGTACTGGTGCAGGAACGCCGGGTCGCGGGCCAGTTGGTCGAGGCGTACCTGCGACAGGCGCCGCAGGAATACTTTGGGGTTATAGTTGCAACCGTCCCACAGCTCGGCATCCATGAAATAGAACAGGTCGCGGATGCGGCGGTCCCAGCTGAACATGAGGTTCTCGGCCAGGTCCGCGAGACGTGCCAGTTGCGTTGGCAGGGCGGGGATGACTTCGATCGTGTGGCGGTTTTCAGGCACAGCCCGGCCCGGGGACTTCTACGGAACGGTTGCAGGCTGCGCCCGTGAGTATGTTTGAGGATTTTGCGAGCAACTTGAACAGAATCAATCGTGAGGCCGATACACAAAGGCGAATCACCGGTGTGGTGAATGCCG
>DATEJV010000148.1:0-5969 GCA_035277745.1 Gammaproteobacteria bacterium
GCCGTTGCGGTAGGCATCCAGTCCGGCGGTCACGTCGGCATTGGAATCCGGCAGCACCGTCTGGTCGTACAGGGCTTGCAGTTTTTGCAACTGCTGCCATCGGGCCCAGTCCTCATCCAGGCTGCGTTTGAGTTCGCGCAACTGGTTGTCGCGGGAGTCAATACTGGCGTTCGCCTGGGCACGGGCCGCCGCCACGGTCTGGTCCTGGCGCTGGCCGGTGAAAATCGGCAGGCTCACCGACACCATGGCGGAAAACATGTCGGTGAACGGCCCCGTGACGTCGCCACCGGGACGGCGGCCGTAGCTCAGATCCACACCCCAGGTGGGTTGGTACGCCTGCTCGGCGATGTCCACACTGGTCTGGGCCGCGGCGATTTGCGCGTTGTCGGCTTTGGCCAGCGGATGGTTGGGCAGCGCGTTGAGGATTTCCGCATAGGCGGGTGGCGCGGGTAGTAGCGGCAAACTGTCCGGCAGCGGACGGGCGGCGTCTTCGTTTCCCAGCCAGCGGGTAAGCACGGCTTGTTCGGTTTGGGCGGTATTCTCAAGGTCGAGTTCGCGTTCCTTGAGGCTCGCGAGTTCCAGGCGCGCACGCAACCATTCCTGCTCGGTACCGTTGCCGTTCTCATAGCGGACTTTGGAAATATCCGCGAGCTGCTGGAATGCTGCGCTGCTGGATTGCACCAGCGTCAAGGCATGTTGAGCGTAATAGAGCTGCAGCCAGGCTGCGCGCACTTGGCGCGTCACGTCGCGGCGGCGTTCCGCGATTTGCGCCTGCACCGAGTCGGCGAGCTGTCCGCCGCGCTTTTCCGAAAGCGCGCGAGTGTGGCCGGCGGGAAACTCTTGTGAAATGCCGATGACCTGCATGGTCATGGAATCCCGGCCCACGGCGAAGCTGTTGGTGGGCAAGTTGACGATGCCGGCGCTCAGCTTGGGATCCGGCAACTGACCGGCGACCGTGGCCTGAGCGATGACTGACTGCTTTTCAGCGGCGAGCTGCTGCAGCGCGCTGTCGCGTTGCAGCGCCAAGGCGACCGCGTTCTGCATGCTCAGGGGCGCGGGATCGGCGAACGCGCGCACGGCCAACAGCATGGCTGCAACCGCGGCCGCCGCGCGCAAAAACTGCGTTGTATGAGACATGAAACGACTCCTCGTTCAGGACAAAACCTGCCCGTCAGGCGACGGGCGCCCGAAGCGAGGAATCGCTATTTCAGGAAAACGCTGTAGCGGATAGTGAGCGGAACAGGAGAGCGAAGCGGTGGAGGTTTGGTCAGCCGTAAACGCGGCACAAATACCGGTGCGGTTAAGACTGGCGGCGGCGGAGTGAGCGCAACAAAGTGGAACAGCGGGCTGGTCAGCACCGCGGGCTGGCTCGCAACACAGGCGTCCAAACCATGCAACTGAGCCAAACAATCCATGCGCATCTGCATGGACGAGCTGCGCGCGTATTCTGAATGTGTTTGGCAGTCTAGTGAGGCCGGTCTGATGGCCATGGCCACGCAAGCGGCGTAGCTTGCCGGCGCTGCCGCAGACAAAGTCACGGCTGCCAACACGGTTACCGCTACCAGGGCGCGTTCGAATTTCGATTTCTGCACGACTGTCAGTTTAGCATGCGAGCAATGCCGCAGCTCGGCACCCGCCGGCTGCCGAGCAGCCGCCCGATGATGGCGCCCGCGACGCTGGCGCAGCGGCCGGCAATGACGTGACCCAGTACCGCGAAGTTGCTGACCGTCCACCAGCGTACCGGCGAATCCGATGCGCACACCGTGCTGATTCCAATGATTGCTTGTACGTTGCCTGGACAATATGCAGGTGGTCGCGGAAGATAACGCCTGTTCTGCTGATTGCCGGAGCGCCGCACATGACAGAGACTGTTTTTGAAACGCAACTCAAAAGCCTGCCGCTGATACACCGCGGCAAGGTGCGCGACATCTACGACGCCGGCCCCGAGCACCTGTTGATCGTCACCAGCGACCGCCTCTCGGCCTTCGACGTGGTGCTGCCCGATCCCATCCCCGGCAAGGGCGCGGTACTCACCGGCATCTCGACGTTCTGGTTCGAGCGCACGCGCCACATCATTCCCAACCACCTTGCGCATCTCGATCTGAGCGACCTCATCAAGACAGGCGAGGAACTGGCGCTGCTGCAGGACCGCGCCATGCTGGTGCGCAAACTCACGGCCCTGCCCATCGAGGCGGTAGTGCGCGGCTATCTCATCGGCTCGGGCTGGAAGGACTACCAGAAAACCAGCGCGGTATGCGGCATCGAGCTCCCCCCCGGCCTGCAACTCGCGGATCCGCTGCCGCAGCCGCTGTTCACGCCCGCCACCAAGGCACCCAAAGGCCAGCACGACGAGAACATCTCCTACGCGCAGGCCGAGATGCTGCTGGGACACAAGCTCGCCGAGCAGGTGAGCGCCAAGGCAGTCGAGCTGTACAACTATGCGGCGCAACACGCGCGCCAGCGCGGCATCATCATTGCCGACACCAAATTCGAGTTCGGAGTGGATGAAGACAACCGGCTCACGCTCATTGACGAGGCGCTGACGCCGGATTCCTCGCGTTTCTGGCCGGTCGACAGTTACCGGCCCGGCAGCAGCCCGCCGTCGTTCGACAAGCAATATGTGCGCGACTACCTGGAAACGCTCGACTGGAACAAGAAGGCGCCGGGTCCGCACCTGCCCGCGGAAGTCATCGCCAAAACCGCGCAAAAATATCAGGAAGCCTGGCGGCGCTTGACCACGTGAAGCGCGACAGCGCCACACGCAAGTCGGCCATGCATACGTTTGCCAAATTCACCTTCGCCCTGTGCTTGGCATGCACCGGCGGCCTGTGCACGGCAGCGGTGCAGGCCGCGCAACCCTGTCACCGGCCTGCGCCGCAGACGCTGATTGCCTGGTACAACGCGGCGCACCCGCAACAGCACCTGAACTACAGCCGCGAAAATTCCGCCATCTACCACCCGATCTCGATCCTGCGCACCGAGCGGCCGGCGGTGTACTGGATGGGTCTGGCATGGCTGTCGCCGGAATCCGGCGCCCTGTTTGCGGTGCGCTGCGACGGCACGCCGGTGGACGGTGTGCCGACCGGTGCCATCGGCAAGCTTGCAACGGGTCCGGTGCTGGCGGAATTGGGCCAGAGCGTGATGTTGGTGTATGTCAGCAAGGAAATCGGCGATTGCGTTCACGATGGCGTGCAAATCGTGGCGCTGAAGGACAATAAAATCATTGCGCTCTGGGAACACGGCTACAACCAGGGCATGAATGTCCCCGCCTCCGGCGCCGCGCCCAGACGCTTCATTTCCGAGACTTTTGCGGTGAGCTTCGGCGACGACGGACGCACTCTCCGGATTTCCGGCATGCGTGCCGCCTATGCGTACCACAAGAACGGTTCACAAGCCTCGCTGCCCGCCGCCGCCAAGGTGCTGCCGACCGAGACCTATCACTGGGACGCAAGTGTGCTGCGTTTCACCCCGGAAAAAACCTACCGGTCATCGCCCGCCTGCCGCGTGGATTGATGCCCTGGCCAATCGGGCCGTACTTCAGGGCACAGGGGCGGGATAAAACCACTGATTGAGCGCGGACAACTGATCCACGAGGTAGGGGTAATATACCGACAGTACCAGAAAACCCACGCCGACGATGACAAAGGCCAGCCGGCTGCCCAGCCCCTTGAGGTCGGCATAAAACGGCGCGAAGCACAGGAACGCGAGGAAGAAGGCAATCACGAAATAAAACATGGAAATCAGAAACGCGCTCCATGCGGTGTATGGATTGCGCAGCAGGGAGGCGCAGGCCATGCCCATGGACAGGCCCGCGACCACCACGATCGAGTCCTTGATGCCGAGGATCAGGCTGGTGAACGGCTTCGGCACCCGGCCTTTTTCGTAGGGTGCAAACGCCAGGAACAGGAATTCGGCGCCGATCAGGATCATGGATACCGGCGTCAACACCAGCAGGATATCCGGACTGACGGCGCCGCTGATGTAATTCTGGAAACTCTCGTACGCGCCCTGGTGCAGGTGCTGCATCATCAGGGACGCGATGAATCCCAGGAACAGATTGATGAGCAGGTTCGAGACCGACTTGCCCACGTCGCGCACCATGGAATGGTGCAACAGCACCAGCACTTCATGCGGCGGCGGTTTTTTCTTCTTGCGGAACATGTTCCAACCCCAGCGTATTTTCTTCACGCGTGTCCCCAGAATTGAAGCGCTTTAGACCGCGCCTGCACCGGCGCACGCCAACGAGTTTCCCAAAAGCCGCGACCGACGACGCACGTCACGCGACTAGCGGCTATGCGCCTGCGACCAGCGGCGGAAAATCCGCTGCAGCGCCGTCACACCGTCGGTGAGCGCCGCCGGACCGGGCTGCAGGATGATGGACGATTTCACTTCGTGCAGCTCGCCGTCACGCACCGCGGGAATCTCCGCCCAGCCGGGACGCAGCGCCACCGTTTCGGGATGGAATTTCTTGCCGCACCAGGAACCCAGAATGATGTCCGGCTGACGCCGCACCACTTCCCGCGGATCAGCGACGATACGGTTCCTGCCCAAAGACTCCCGCGCCAACTCGGGAAAAATGTCCTCGCCGCCGGCGATGCCGATCAGTTCCGATACCCAGGCGATGCAGGAAATCTGCGGACTGTCCCATTCCTCGAAATACACCCGTGGGTGGCGCGCCAACCTTGATGCTTCGGTGCGCACGTCATTCAGACCTTGCTGCAAACGTGCCGCGAGCGCTTCGGCCTTTGCGACGCAGCCGAGCATGCCGCCGAGCATCGCGATCATGCGCAGGATTGCCGCCACGCTGCGCTGATTGAACACATGGACTTCAATACCGCGGCGTACCAGTTCCGCGGCAATGTCCGCCTGGATATCCGAAAAGCCGAGCACCAGATCCGGCTTGAGTTCCAGAATTTTTTCGATCTTGGCGCTGGTGAAGGCCGAGACTTTGGGTTTCTCCCGGCGCGCTTGCGGCGGACGCACGGTAAAACCGGAAATGCCGACGATGCGCCGCTGCTCTCCCAGCAAATACAGCGTCTCGGTGGTTTCCTCGGTGAGGCAGACGATGCGTTCGGGATAAATCATGGGAATCAGCGACCCGCGACACTCAGCCGCCAGATAGTAACGTATCCGCCGCCAGGGCCTGCGGATTCCCGGAGCGCCGACACCGAGGAGCGCGCACAGCGCTTGGCCACCTGAGGAACTCGAAACCCGCGTGCATGCCGGCGGATCGGTATTTTTCCTTTTGTTTTGGCGGGCAAGGCGCAATAATCTGTCCGCAAAGGGCCGCCTCCCGCCTTCGCCCAAACACGATAATTCAAATCCTGCGAGGTTCGCCATGCGTGACCTGTATCGAATGAGCCGACTTTTGGGACCGGCGGTCGCTGTGGGCAGTCTGCTGCTGGCGGCGGCCATGCCCATGAACGTGCGGGCGCAGTCCGTCTTCCTCGGTCCCGTACCCACACCGGTGTGTCAGGCGGGAGACCGCACCGAGACCGGCGTGGACGGTCAGCTCACCACGGCCGAGCGCGACAGCGACGCTTCCACCAAGCCCTACAACTGCAATCTCGCCATCGTCGGCGAATATCAGGGCCAGGGCGCCGGCCACCAACTGCTGTGGTACGGCCATTGTGCCTACGTTACGACCGACGGTTACGAGGCCGGTCAGCAGGGGGTACCGCCGCTCCTCAACCCGGGCATTCAGGTGCTGGATGTGTCGCATCCGCGTGCGCCCAGGTATGTCACGCATCTGGATGATCCCGCCACGCTGTATGACTGGGAGGACGGGTCAGTCAATCCCAGGCGCGCGCTGCTGGGCAGCGCCGAGAGCTGGACGGGCGACGGACCGCAACCCGCGGTCTCCTTCTACGATCTCTCCAACTGCGCCCACCCGCGGCTGCTGTCCAGCGTGCAACTGCCGGATCCGAACCTCGCGGCGCACGCCGGAAATTTCGCCCCCGACGGCAAAA
>DATEJV010000149.1:0-2633 GCA_035277745.1 Gammaproteobacteria bacterium
TCGCCGGCCTCCTTGGAGAGCTTGCGCGCCACCTCCTTGATGACCTGGTTGCGCGGATCGCTCACGGTGTACACCGGATGGCCGAAACCGATGATGATTTCCCTGGCCGCCACGCGCCGGCGGATGTCGGCCTCGGCTTCCTCGGGCGTGGCGTAACGGCTCTGGATTTCGTAGCCCACCTCGTTGGCGCCGCCGTGCTTGGGACCGCGCAGCGCGCCGATGGCGCCGGTGATGCAGGAATACAGGTCCGCGCCGGTGCCGGCGATCACGCGCGCGGTGAAGGTCGAGGCGTTGAACTCGTGCTCGGCGTACAGGATCAGCGAGCTGTGCATGGCGCGCACCCAGGCATCCGAGGGCTCGCGGCCGTGCAACAGATGCAGGAAATGCCCGCCCACGGAATCGTCGCCGGTCTCGACCTCGATGGCGCGCCCGTCGTGGCTCCAGTGGTACCAGTAACACAGGATCGAGCCCAGCGAAGCCACCAGCCGGTCGGCGATATCGCGCGCGCCGGCCGGATTGTGATCGTCCTTTTCCGGCAACACGCAGCCGAGCGCCGAGACGCCGGTGCGCATCACATCCATGGGATGCGCGGAGGCCGGAAGGGATTCGAGCACGGTCTTCACGGTCTCCGGCAGGCCGCGCATGGATTTGAGCCTGGTCTTGTAGGCCTTCAACTCGGCGCGGTTCGGCAGCTTGCCGTAAATCAGCAGATACGCCACTTCCTCGAAGTCGCACTTGGCGGCGATGTCGAGGATGTCGTAGCCCCGGTAGTGCAGATCGTTGCCACTCCGGCCGACGGTACAGATCGCGGTATTGCCGGCGGCGACGCCGGAAAGCGCTACGGATTTTTTGGGTTTGAAGCCGGCGGGTGTGTCGTGCATGTGGTCATCTCCGAAAAGGCATCGCGGCTGAAAGCCGCTCCTACCGCTTGAACAGATCGTCGAGCTTTTTCTCGTAGCTCAGGTAATTCAGCACGTCGTAAAGCTGGTCGCGTGTCTGCATCCAGTCGAGTATTTTCTTTTGCGTACCTTGTTTGCGGATGGTGTCATAGGTCAGCTCCGCGGCCTTGCTCATGGTGCGGAACGCGGACAGGGGATAAAGCGCGAGGCGCACACCGGCCTCCGCCAATTCCGTGGTCGTGAACAAAGGCGTCTTGCCGAATTCGGTGATGTTGGCGAGCACCGGGACTTTCACCGCCCGGGTGAATTGCCGGTACTCATCCAGCGTGGTCAGCGCCTCGGCGAAAATCATGTCGGCGCCCGCCGCGACGTATTGCAACGCGCGTTCCACCGCGGCCTGCTGGCCTTCGACCGCGTGTGCGTCGGTGCGCGCCATGACGACGAACTTCGAATCCGTGCGCCCGTCCACCGCGGATTTGATGCGGTCGCACATCTCCCCGGTCTCCACCAATTCCTTTCCCGGGCGATGGCCGCAACGCTTGGCCGCCACCTGGTCCTCGATATGCAGGCCGGCGGCGCCGGCGCGGATCATCTCGCGCACCGTGCGCTGGATGTTGAAGACCGCGCCCCAGCCGGTATCGGCGTCCACCAGCAGCGGCAGGCGCGTCGCGCCGGTGATGCGGCGGATGTCCTCGCACACGTCGTTGAGCGAGGTCATGCCCAGATCCGGCAGACCGAAGGAGGCGTTGGCCACGCCCGCGCCCGAAAGATACAGCGCCTTGAAACCCGCGCGCTCCGCCAAGAGCGCGCAATAGGCGTTGATCGCGCCTACCGCCTGCAAGGGGCGTTCGGCGTCGAGCGCGGACCAGAAGCGGGCGCCGGCGGAATCGGGCTGGGCCATGCTTGTCCTTCGGCCGTTGCGGTTGGAAGACAGGGGCAGTGTATTTTACCGGTTTATCCGCAAAATCGTCATGGCGGAGTCACCGCCGCCGTTTGGATGGCTGTGTTTCCAATGCCTCAAGCAACTGAGCGTAGCAAGCTCCAGCTCGTTGGCACGCGCTCGGAACACGGCCAAGTCGGCTGCATCATCTGCCTCACGTAACGCTTTCCGACGGGGTCTGGAACCCACACCAGTTCTCGAACGAGGTGCTCTTGCGGTCATGATGTCCAAAATCCTCAGGCAATTTTAACCACAGTCCGGCCGCGATGACGGCCTTCGAGCACCTTGTCGAACACCTTCGGCAAATCGTCGAAGGGAATGGTGGTCGCGGCGATCTGCCGGAGCTGCGGCGGCTTGAGGTCGGTGGCTAAACGTTGCCAAATCTTGAGGCGCAGCGCACGCTCCGTGGCCATGGAGTTGATGCCCAGCAGATTCACGCCGCGCAGGATGAAGGGCATCACGGTGGTACGCAGCTCGGCACTGCCCGCGAGGCCGATGCTCGCGATGCTGCCCCACCAGCCGACGCTGCGCGTGAGCCAGGCGAGCATCTCGCCGCCGACGTTGTCCACCGCGCCCTGCCATTGGATGCGTTCCAGCGGCTTGCTGCCGTAACTGATTTCATCGCGCAGCAGGATCGAGGCTGCGCCCAGTCGCTGCAGATACTCCCGCGCGTCGCGCTTGCCGGTGACGGCCACTACCTCATAGCCGCGTTTGGCAAGCATGTTCACGGCCAGCGAACCCACGCCGCCCGTGGCGCCGGTCACGACCACCGGCCCGCCTTTGGGATTGAGACC
>DATEJV010000150.1:0-2580 GCA_035277745.1 Gammaproteobacteria bacterium
GCGACACCGTGCCGGTGGCCATGGGCGACGCGCGCATCACGTTTGCCGGTGCACTGCAGATTCCCGCCCAAGTGTTGTATCTGGATCCGCTGCACGATCTCGCGGTGCTGCAATACGATCCGGAATTGATTGGCTCGACGCCGGTGGAAAGTGTGACGTTCGGCCCGCGTGCGGCGCGCCCGGGCGACCGCACCTGGCTGATCGGCTACCAGCCCGACGGCACGCTTACCGGTCAGGAAACCCGCGTGACCCGCGAGGAGCCGGTGAGCTTCCCGCTGTCGCGCACCTTCCGTTTCCGCGATACCAACCTGAACGTGCTGGACGTGGCCAGCGCACCCGCGGGCGTGACCGGCGTGCTCACCGATGCCGGCGGACGCGTGACGGCGCTGTGGGCGAGCTTTGCCTATATGGAAGGCGGGCACATTGCGGAGATGCAGCGCGGCATTCCCGCGGACATTGTGCGCGACATGCTGCGCATCGTGGAGCGCGGGAGCGCGCTGCGTACGCTGGGTGTGGAACTCAATCCGATTTCATTGGCGCAGGCACGGCAACTGGGTTTGCCGCAGCGCTGGATTACCAGGCTGTCGGCCGCGGAAACCGCACGCCGTCAGGCGCTGATCGTGACGCGCCTTACCGCGGACACGCCCGCCGCGAAACTCCTGCAGACAGGCGATCTGTTGCTGGCCGTGAACGGCCGCCCAGTGACCGGTTTCCGCGTAGTCGAGCAGGCGAGCCAGCATCCGGCGGTGAACCTGGTGGTGCTGCGCAACGGCAAAGTCACGAGCCTCGAGGTGCCCAGTGTCGCGCTCAGCGGTCAGGGTACGCGCCGCATTCTGCTCTGGGCCGGCGCGATTCTGCAAAAACCTCAGCTCGCGGCCTCCGCGCAATTCGCCGTTCCGCCCACCGGCCTGCTGGTGGATTTCTACAATTACGGTTCGCCCGCGAGCCGCTATGGCCTGACGCCCGGCCAGCGCATCGTCGCGGTCAATGGCCGGCCCACGGAGGACATGGACAGTTTCATTGCCGCGGTCAGGAATCTGCACGACGGCGACGTGGTGCGACTGACGATGAACGGCTGGGATCGTGCGCCCGGAGTCATCACACTAAAACTGGATTTGCGCTACTGGCCGAGTTATGAAGTGGCCTGGAGCGCGAACGGCTGGGTGCGCCGCGCCATTCACTGAGTACCGAGGCTGATTACGGCGGGCTGGTCTTCAGCCGCTGCGCCTGGATCCTTTCCCAACCCGGAATTTCGCCGCGCAGGAAACGCTGCAGCTGTGCGTGCATGCGCTGCCGGGCCGTTGCATCAAGCTGCAGGGTCGCGGGTGCCGGGCGCGCCGCATTGGTGATGCGCCGCGTGAGCGTCAGCGGCACCGGTTGCGGCGGCAGCACGAAGCTGTCGGTGCGATTGGCGGTGCCTTGGTTGTTGGTCTGCACGAAGAACGGCACGAACGCCTGACCGATGACCGCAAGCGCCTGGTAATCGCCGAGGAACAAACCTCCGGCATCCGGTGCCAGGTCCAGATCGAACGGCCCGGAGATGTGCTGCTCACTCCAATTCACGCCGTCGGTCGAGGACGTGAACCAATAATCGGTGATCAACTGGCCGGGATTGCTGGTGTTGTTGCGAAAATCGAAATAGCTCACGCCGATGGTGCCGTCGGCCATGATCGCGACACTCGGTGTGAACGCCTCGACCGCGGGCACCGAGTTGATCTCCACCGGCGCGCTCCAGGTCTGACCGTTGTCGCTGGATTGCGAGAGCGCGATGCCGTCGCGCTGGCCGCCGGAGAAACGCGCGTCCTGCCACACCACCGCCAGCTTGCCGGCGCCGGCAGCGATCTGCGGCAGAAAACCGCCGTCGCGCACGGGATTGCCGGTGTTGGGATCGTCCGTGCCCACGGACAGGTCCTGCGCTACGGTGATTGGCGCCGACCACGTGGTGCCGTGGTCGGTGGAGCGCATTACTCGTATATTGCCGCCGGAAGAACTGTCAATCTCCTCGAACACATCCACGATGCTGCCGTCCGGCAGTCCCACGATCTCGTTGCCGATGGTCTGGTTGTTGACTCCGGGATCGTAAATCGGCACCGCCGTCTGCCAGCTCTGGCCGCCGTCGGAACTGCGCGCGAAATACGCAGGGCCGCGGCCACTGGTATCGAGCCGGTCCCAGACCGCATAGACGTAGTTGGAATCATTGGGATCGGCGGTAATGGTTTCCTTGTCATTGAACGCGTTCGCGCCGTCCAGGATGAGCGTCGTGGGATTGCTCCAGGTCGCGCCGCCGTCCGCGGAGCGGCTCACCAGCACGCTGCTCTGCGAACCCAGCGTCATGCTGGCGGCGCTGAAGGAGATGGAAATTACGTAAGCCGTGCCGTTCGGCGAAAACGTCACCCACGGATCGGAGGCGCGCGGATAATTGCCGCCATTGGTGCTGTTGCCTCCGCCGCACACCGACAGGTTGATGGCCTGTTCGCTCCAGGTTTTGCCGCCGTCCAGGCTGCGGCCGATGACCAGACCGTGCGCACCGCCGTCGGACCAGCGGTCCTGCTGCCAGACGCCGATGACGTTGGAGGGATT
>DATEJV010000151.1:0-2947 GCA_035277745.1 Gammaproteobacteria bacterium
TGCGGCCGATGCGGTGCACGTAGTCCTCGGCATCCTGGGGCAGATCGTAGTTGATGACGTGCGTCACGTCGGGGATATGCAGGCCGCGTGAGGCCACGTCGGTGGTCACCAGGATCGGCAGCGCGCCCTCGGTGAATTCCCTGAGCAGCCGCAGCCGCTTTTTCTGCGGCACGTCGCCGGAGAGCACCGCGGCCTTGAAGCCGTTGCCCTTGAGCCAGGCTTCCACGTCTTCCGCCACGCGCTTGGTGTTCACGAACACCATGGTGCGATGGGCTTCCAGCTGGCGCAGCAGGCCCACCAGCAAGGCGATCTTTTCGTTGGTGGCGGGCAGATACAGCACCTGGCGCACGCGGTTGACCGTGACCTGGTCCGGCTGGATGCGCACGAACACCGCGTTGTTCATGTGTTCGTAGGACAGCTCCATGACACGGTAGGAGAGCGTGGCCGAGAACAGCATGTTGAGCCGCTCGCTGGGGTGCGGCATGCGGCGCAGCAGAAACCGCACGTCGGCAATGAAGCCCATGTCGAACATGCGGTCGGCTTCGTCCAGCACCATGACTTCCACGGCGCGCAAATCGAATACGTGCTGCTTGAAGTAATCGATCAGCCGGCCGGGAGTGCCGATGAGCAGATCCACGCCGGCGGCCACGCTGTCGCGTTGCTGGTCGTAGTTCTCGCCGCCGTACACCACCGTGCGGCTGAGATTGACGTGCCGGCCAAGCAGTTCGGCATCCTTGTGGATTTGCACCGCCAGTTCACGCGTGGGCGCCACCACCAGCGCACGCGGTTGATTTGCACGGCGCCCGGGTTTGGGCGGATGCGTCAGGAGCCGCTGATACAGCGCCAGGAGAAACGCGGCGGTCTTGCCGGTGCCGGTTTGCGCTTGTCCGGCCACGTCCTGGCCCTTGAGCAGCAACGGCAGCGCTTCCGCCTGAATGGGTGTGCAGCGGCTGAAGCCGGCCTCGGCGAGGCTGGCAAGCAGGGGCGCGGCCAGTCCCATGGACTCGAAACGCAGCTCGGTCAGGTGTTGTTCCATCGTGGTTTCTTGAGTGACCCGGGGGCTTGCAATCCGCCGGCGGTTGGGCTCAAATAGGCTTCAACGCCCAGTACCCGTGCTTAGTGCGGGACGTTCCAGAACCTCATAACGCTTTATTAATTCAGCGACGCGACCCAGCCGCGACATTGTGCCCTAACCGGCACGGCACGTCACTTCCCCTGCGGGTTGCACGCCTACGCACCCGTCCGCCCACCGGCGGCACCAACAGTTTCAGATACCGGAGGATCGATAACCGTGAGTGACCAGATCGTGTATACCACCGACGCCAACTTCGAGAACGACGTATTGAAATCCAGTGTCCCGGTGCTGGTGGATTACTGGGCCGAGTGGTGTGGGCCCTGCAAGATGATCGCTCCGATCCTCGACGAGATCGCCAAGGACTACGACGGCAAGCTCAAGATCGCCAAGGTCAACGTGGACGAAAATGCCCACCTTACCCAGAAATACGGGATCCGCAGCATTCCCACCCTGATGCTGTTCAAGAGCGGCAGCGTACAGGCGCAGAAAATCGGGGCGCTTTCGAAATCGCAGTTGACGGCATTCATTGAAACCAATATCTGACCGCGGCCGCAGGCGCGCGCGGTGTGCACGGCGGCAGAGAACCGCCGGCAACACAAGACAGGTTTGCAAAACGTTCCACTAACCCCGGCATTCGCCGGTTTTCCTCTATTTGCATGCAATCGGGAACTCCGCGTTTATGAATCTGACTGACCTCAAGAAAAGACCCGCCGAAGCCATCATCGAACTGGCGGAATCCATGGGCCTGGAGAACATGGCGCGTTCGCGCAAGCAGGACGTGATCTTCTCCATCCTCAAGGCGCACGCGCGCAACGGCGAGGAAATCTCCGGCGACGGCGTGCTGGAAATCCTGCAGGACGGTTTCGGCTTCCTGCGTTCCGCGGAGGGCTCGTATCTCGCCGGCCCGGACGACATTTACGTTTCGCCCAGCCAGATCCGGCGCTTCAACCTGCGTACCGGCGATTCCGTGGCCGGCAAGATCCGCCCGCCCAAGGAAGGCGAACGCTACTTCGCGCTGCTCAAGGTGGACCACATCAATTTCGATCCACCCGAGAACGCCAAGAGCAAGGTGCTGTTCGAGAACCTGACGCCGCTGTTCCCCAAGCAGCGCTTCAAGATGGAGCGCGGCAACGGCTCCACCGAGGACATCACCGCGCGCATCATCGACATGATCGCGCCCATCGGCAAGGGCCAGCGCGGCCTGATCGTGTCTCCGCCCAAGGCCGGCAAGACCATGATGCTGCAGAACATCGCGCAGAGCATCACCGCCAACTACCCCGACGTGTATCTGATCGTGCTGCTGATTGATGAGCGTCCCGAGGAAGTCACCGAAATGCAGCGCTCGGTGAAAGGCGAGGTGGTGTCCTCGACCTTCGACGAGCCGGCCACGCGCCACGTGCAGGTCGCGGAGATGGTCATCGAAAAGGCCAAGCGTTTGACGGAACACAAGCGCGACGTGGTGATCCTGCTGGATTCCATCACGCGCCTCGGCCGTGCCTACAACACCGTGGTGCCGGCCTCGGGCAAAGTATTGACCGGCGGCGTGGACGCCAATGCGCTGCAGCGCCCCAAGCGCTTCTTCGGCGCGGCGCGCAACATCGAGGAGGGCGGATCGCTCACGATACTGGCGACCGCGCTGGTGGAGACCGGCTCGCGCATGGACGACGTGATTTACGAGGAATTCAAGGGCACCGGCAACAGCGAAATCCACCTCGACCGGCGCATCGCCGAAAAACGCGTGTTCCCGGCCATCAACATCAACCGCTCCGGCACGCGCCGCGAGGAACTGCTGGTGCCGCAGGACGAGCTGCAAAAAATCTGGATCCTGCGCAAGCTGCTGCATCCCATGGACGAACTTGCCGCCAGCGAATT
>DATEJV010000152.1:0-3993 GCA_035277745.1 Gammaproteobacteria bacterium
ATCGTCAGCCTTTGGACTTACAGCCTAAAGGTGGCTGTCTATGTAGTTTTCCAGGGTGCTGTAGGTGCCGGGCTCGAAGTCGGTGAACTGAATCCCCAGCCGGTATTCGTCCTCACCGTGCTGTCTCACGCCCACCACGCGTCCGTACAGGCCCAGTCGGCTGTTGCCCTTGCTGAAATCTGCCAGTGTCACCTGCACGTGAATGCGGATACCGTGGCCTGCATTGGTCTGAATCCCGTGAGGGGTGATGCGTGACATGGTGGGTCCGTCGCACAGGATCTGCATGCCGGTAAGAGAGACGTCCACGGCAATAGCCGGAAAGGTTGTGCCATCCGGTTCCAGAATGCGGATGGAATGGTCGGCGGCAATGCGGCGGAAAGTGCGCTTTTCAATTTCCATATATGTCTTGTACTCCGGGCGCGGATTGTACTCAAACCCGGATTCGTCCACTGCGTACAGGGTTTAATCCTGGTAAAAGTATAGCAAATATAGCCTTTTAATCCAGTTAGTTACACGCGGAACGTCGAGACTATATCAAAAGCCTGCATGGGCAGGCTGGGTGCCGTGCGAGACCGTTGTTGCGCGTAAAGCCGGACATGGGCGCGGGAGGAGATGCGGGACTGTTTTCGCCAAAGGGACACTGACAAGCCTTTGGCATATAGGCCTCTGTCTGGCGCGAATGCTGACGCAGTGCCGCGCCAATCCTGGCCGGATTTGCAACGCATCAAGTCAACGGCGGCTGTGCGCCGTGCGGCGCAGAGCGTGCAAGCGCCGTAAATTCCTCATCAGTCAGCACGAGGTCAGCGGCCGCCACATTTTCCTCGAGATGCGCGACCCTTGAGGTGCCGGGAATGGGCAGCATGACCGCGCTGTGCTTGAGCAACCAGGCGATGGCCACCTGGCTTGGGGTCACGCCATGGCGGCGCGCGACTTGCGCAAACGGCGAGCCGGGGTTCGCAAGGCGACCCGCGGCCAGCGGTGCCCACGGGATGAAACCGATGTGATGCGCCGCGCAATATTCCAGCACCGGCTCGTAGCGGCGACTGTGTGCGTGATAGCGATTCTGCACCGTGGTCACCGGAAAGACTTTCTGCGCCGCCTGGATTTCCTCGACGTTCACTTCGCTCAGCCCGGCATAGCGGATCAATCCCTGGTCCAGGAACTCGCGAATCGTTCCGAACTGCTCGGCGCGCGGCACTTGGGGATCAATGCGGTGCAATTGCCAGAGCGTGATCTGCTCGAGTCCGAGACGGCGCAAACTCAGCTTGACCTGCTGCGTCAGATACTCGGGCCGGCCAAGCGGTACCCAGACATTCGGCCCGGGGCGCACTTGGCCGCCCTTGGTCGCGATCACCAGTCCCTGCGGGTATGGATGCAGCGCTTCCCGGATCAGGGGCTCGGAGACGTCCGGGCCATAGGAATCCGCGCTATCGATGAAATTTACGCCGAGTTCCGGCAGCCGGCGCAGGGTGCGCAACGCTTCCGCCCGGTCGCGCGGCGCGCCCCACACGTCTGGCCCGGTGATGCGCATCGCACCGAATCCGAGACGATGCACCGGCAATTGGCCGCCCAGCCGGAACTCCCCGGCGTGCGCTGCGTCAGGGTTGGCCATGGCGATGGTTTCCGCCGAGTGCTACAGGGTTTGATGCGTGCATTATAAGTGCTGCCGGTGCGCCGCCTCTGCGTCGCAGCACGGCTGTCGCGAGTCGGGCAGGATGCGGTGCCACGATCTGCGGCGCGGTCCGGAGTAGCGCGCTACTTGGCGACCGGGACCGGCCGGCGGTTGGCGCCGACGCGCACGTAAGTCATCTGTGCGGTGGCCACTTTCACGCAGGTCTCGCGTTCGCCGTCGCTGCGCTGCGAGAACACCGTGACGTCAATGACAATCGAAGTGTGGCCGACGCGTGCCACGTCGGTGTAGAAGCTCACCACGTCGCCCACGTACACCGGACTCTCGAACACGAACGCGTTGACCGCGACGGTGACCACGCGTCCGCCCGCGCGACGGAAAGCAAGAATCGCGCCGGCCATGTCGGCGTGCGACATGATCCAGCCGCCGAAGATGTCGCCCAGGCCGTTGGTGTCCTTGGGCATGGCGAGTGTACGGACCGCAGCGTCACGATCCTTGGGCATATTGTCGAATTTCATGCTTTGGGTTCCCGGAGCGTAGGTGCGTTCCAGCCGGCATCCGGCTGGAAGCGCTCGCCGTACTGGGCCGCAAGTTTGCCCAGTCGGGCCTTGAGGTTATCCGCGCCCGCGGCGCGGATGTAGTTGATCGGGCCGCCGCGAAACGGCGCGAAGCCGGTGCCGAAGATCACGCCGGCGTCGAGCAACTCGGCGTCGTCCACGATGCCGGTGCGCAGTGCCGCGACGGATTCGTTGAGCATCGGCAGAATCAGCCGGTCCTGAAGGTCGGTGGGCTGCGGCCGCGCCCGACGCCGGTCCTTCACGGGTTTGCCGTCCTGATACCGGTAAAACCCCTCACCGGTCTTGCGGCCGAATTTCTTTTCATCCACGAGCCTGGCAAGGCTTTGCGGGATGGGCTTGCGGAATACGCGGGCAAATTCCCGGGCCACGGACAGCGACACATCCAGGCCCACGGTATCGGTGAGCTCGATCGGACCCATGGGCATGCCGAAATCCAGCGCGGCCTGATCGATGGCCTCATAGGCAATGCCCTGGTCGGCGGCCAGCATGGCCTCCATCAGGTAGGGCATGAGAATGCGATTGACCAGAAACCCCGGCGCGCTCTTCACCGGTACCGCGAGCTTGTCGATCTGGCGGGTAAAGGACAGCGCTTTCTTGATTTCATCCGGCGCCGTATCGGCCGCGTGCACGACTTCCACCAGCGGCATCCTGGCGACCGGGTTGAAGAAGTGCAGGCCCACCAGCCGCTGCGGGTTCTTGAGTACGGTACGCAGCGTTTCCAGCGGGATGCTGGAGGTGTTGGTGGCAAGAATCGCACCGGCTTTCATCCGCGCAGCGAGCGTCTTGTAGAGCGCCTGCTTGGCCTCGACGTTTTCAAAAATCGCTTCGATGACAACGTCGGCGTCCGCCGTACCGTTGCCGGCCACATCCATCCGCAGTCGGTCAGATGCTTCCTGGATCGCGGCACCCTTGAGCTGCTTTTCGAAAAGCTTACGCCCGCGTTGCAGCGCCGGCCGCACATATTTCTCCTCGCGGTCCTGCAGCGTTACTTCAAAGCCGCGCAGCGCGCACCATGCTGCGATGTCGCCGCCCATGGTGCCGGCGCCCACCACGTGCACGTGTTTCAGCGCCAGATCGGACTTCTTGCCGAGGGATTTCAGCCGATCCTGCAGCAGGAACACGCGCACCAGATTGCGTGCGGTATCGTGGACCATGAGACGCGCGATGGAGTGCGCCTCCTGCACGTACATTTCATCCGACCCGGCATATTGCTTCCACAGATTGATGATGGCGTAGGGCGCGGGATAATGATCACGGCGCACCTTGGCCGCGATCTTCTTCACCAGCATGCTGGCGACCAACGGCCGGAGCGGCGCGAGCCCCAGCAGTTTCTGCATGAAAGGCGGAGTTTTGCGCGCCGGCGAGCGTTGCACCAGTTCACGCGCTGCTTGCCGGGCCGCGTCCGGTTTCTCCAGGCGATCCAGCAGTCCGATTTGCATGGCTTCGCGGCCGTGCACGTTGCGGCCGTTGAGCATGAAGCTCATCGCCGGCAGCACGCCCACCAGGCGCGTGGAGCGCACCGTGCCGCCGAAGCCCGGATGAATACCGAGCTTCACCTCCGGCAAACCGAGGCTCAGGCGTCCGTCGTCAATGCCGGCGCGATAGCGGCAGGCGAGCGCGAGTTCCAGCCCGCCGCCGAGTGCGAAGCCGTTGATCAGGGCCACCGTGGGGCAGGGCAGCCTTTCCAGTTGTTCGAGCACCAGTTGGCCGCGGCGAATCATCTGGAACGCGTCGTCCGGCGTCTTGAGCGCGGTGAATTCCTTGATGTCGGCGCCGGCGATGAAA
>DATEJV010000153.1:0-2375 GCA_035277745.1 Gammaproteobacteria bacterium
GCCGCTGATAGTGCGCGAGCAGCGCGGCGTCATTGCGCCACAGCTCCAGCGCGCGCAACAAGAGTTCCGCAAAATCCACCAGCCCGCCGCGCTCGCAGGCGCTTTCATAGGCCGCATAGGCGCGTTGCAGCTGGCGCTCAACCGGATCGGCGGATGCCTGCAGGTGTTTGGCACGCAGGCCCTGATCCTTGCGCGCATTGATGAACCACTGCAGTTGGCGCGGCGGATAGCGGGTTTCATCCAGATCCAAGCTCTTGAGCACGCGCCGCAACAGGCGGTATTGGTCCTCGGCGTCCAGGATCTGGAAATTCTGCGGCAGCCCGGCTTCACGCCAGTGCTGGCGCAACAGCCGGTGGGCCAGTCCGTGAAACGTCCCCACCCACATGGCGCGCACGGGCTGCGCCAGCATCTGTTCGATGCGCGTGCGCATCTCGCCGGCCGCCTTGTTGGTGAAGGTCACCGCCAGGATGGCGAACGGCGACACCTGTCGCATCTGGATCAGCCAGGCGATGCGATGCACTAGCACCCGGGTCTTGCCGCTGCCGGCGCCCGCCAGTACCAGCAGCGCACCGCGCGCCGCGGTCACCGCCTCGCGTTGTGCGGGATTCAGGGGCTCAAGCAGTGCGTCCACGTGCATGCGGCGATTTTAGCAGAGCACCGTTGCACAACCGCGCGCTTCAACGGCGCGGCAACGGATACAAAGATTGCGGCCAGGGAATCGGATGCAGTTGCTGCAATTTGACGATGGTAGAAACCGGCACGAGTTCGATGCCCTGCCGTGGAAGCTGCGGCAGATTCGCATCCAGCACCGCGAGCGTGGCCGGTCGCGGATGGCCAATGGCGAGTGCGTAGCCTTTGCGGCGCGCGATAGCGAGCAAGCGGTTGAACTGAAGACGCACGGCGGTTTCGGTATTCACGTCGTCCAGGAACACGTCACGACGCGCCGCCGGGATGCCGTGCTCGCGTGCGATCTGGTAGGCAATGCTGTCGGCGGTGGTATAGCTGTCGACGAAATACAACCCGCCGGCGGCATGCAGTGTCTGCATGATCCAGGCGAGATCACCGGGGTGCATGCTGATCAGGCTGCCCTCGTGATTGTTGACGCCGACGGCATACGGAATGGACTGCAAGTCACCGCGTACGCTGTTCTGGATTTGCGCTTCGGTCATGGCGAGCGCAATGCCGCCGGGTCCGAGCGGCGCGTCATCCAGCCCCTGCATCGGCAGATGCAGCAGCACCTCTTTGCCGCGCGCGTGGCAGGCGTCGGCCAGCATCGCCGCGTAGAGTGTGTGCGGCAAGATCGCACACGCCACCGGTCCCGGCAGTTGCGCGGCGCGCAGGCCCTCGCTCGGACTGTTGCCGAGATCGTCAATGATGACGGCGATCACTGGATGCACGACCGGCGCGGCGCACAACCACAGGGGAACGGCCGCAGCCAGAATAATCAGCGGCCAAAGCGCTGCCGGCCGCATGTCAGCGGCTACCGGCGATGGTCAGGCCCTTGAGTACATTGAGGGCCGCGTAGAGCTGGAAATCCTGTTGTGTCAACTGGTCGTCGCTAAGCAGATTTTCCTTGGCCTGCGGCATGGGCGCGTTGTTGGTGAAATGGCCTTCGAGATTGGCTTCGGTGAGGTTCTCGGCCACGGCTGGCGCACTCAGCTTGAATTCCGGCACCACGATGTCGGGTGAGATACCCTCGGCCTGGATCGAACGGCCCGAGGGCGTGTAATACAGCGAAGTGGTGAGCTTGAGCGCGCCGCCCTCGGGCAGCGGAATCACGGTCTGCACCGAGCCCTTGCCGAAAGTCCGGGTGCCGAGAATCAGCGCGCGGTGATCGTCCTGGAGCGCACCCGCCGTAATCTCGGCAGCCGAGGCGGTGCCCGCGTTCACCAGCACCACCATGGGTGCGCCGTTGAGAATGTCACCGGGCGCAGCCCGACGCACGAAATTGGAATCCGGTGCACGCCCGCGCGCCGAAACGATCACGCCGCTGTTCAGGAAAGCGTCGCACACGTCCACCGCCGCATCCAGCAGACCGCCGGGGTTGTTGCGCAGGTCCAGCACCAAGCCCTTCAAGGCAGCGTGGTTTTGTTTGACCAGCGCCTGGAGCGCGTCGCGCACACCGTCGGCGGTGTCCTCGCTGAACTGGCTGATGCGCAGGTAACCGTAACCCGGTTGCAGCAGGCGGCTGCGCACGCTCGTGAGATGTACTTCGGCACGCGTGAGCGTGAAGTTGAGTGGCTTGGATACGCCGCGGCGCAGCACCCGCAGCGTGACCGTACTCCCCGGCTTGCCGCGCATCAGCGCCACCGCCTGATCGAGCGGCATGCCGTCGAGCGCGATATTGTTGACGCGCACGATCACATCGCCGCTCT
>DATEJV010000154.1:0-8729 GCA_035277745.1 Gammaproteobacteria bacterium
TTGAGCGCCAGCTGCAACGCGCCTATGCGGCCTATGAAAGCGCCTGCGAGCGCGGCGGGCTGGTGGATTTTGCGGAACTCTTGTTGCGCGCGCTGGAGCTGTGGCGCAATGACGCCGCGCTGCTCGCGCACTATCAGCGGCGTTTTGCCCATATTCTGGTGGACGAATTCCAGGACACCAATGCCATCCAATATGCGTGGATCAAGCTGCTGGCCGGCACACAGGCGGCGCCGTTCGTGGTGGGTGACGACGATCAGTCCATCTATGCCTGGCGCGGCGCACGCATCGAAAATATCCTGAAATTCGAGCGCGATTTCCCCGGCGCACGCGTGGTGCGTCTGGAGCAGAACTACCGGTCCACCGGCACCATTCTGAAAGCCGCCAACGCGCTCATCGCCCACAACCAGACGCGCCTCGGCAAGCACCTCTGGACCAGCGGCAACGACGGCGTTCCGATCCGGCTGTACGCCGCGTACAACGAGCAGGACGAAGCGCAGTTCGTGATCGACCGCATACAGCACTGGCAGGCACAGGGCGGCGCGCGCGGCGAGATCGCGGTGCTGTACCGCTCCAACGCCCAGTCGCGCGTATTCGAGGAGCGCTTGCTGGCCGAGCGCATTCCCTATCGGGTGTACGGAGGACTGCGGTTCTTCGAGCGCCAGGAGATCAAGGATGCACTCGCCTATCTGCGGCTCCTCGAGAATCGCGCGGATGACGCCGCGTTCGAGCGCATCATCAATCTGCCGGTACGCGGCATCGGCGCGCGCAGCCTGGACAGTCTGCGGGAAAGCGCGCGGCGTGAGCAGCTGTCGTTGTGGGCGGCGCTGCAGTCCGTGATGCGCAAACAGGATGCCGCGCCGCGGGTGCTGACGGCATTGCAGGCTTTCATCAGGCTCATGGACGACCTGGATGCCGCGGTGCGCAGGCTGGAACTGCACGAACAGGTGGAGCATGTGATCCACGCCAGCAAACTCGTGGAACATTACCAGGCCGAAAAAGGCGAACGCGGCGCAGCGCGCGTCGAAAACCTGCAGGAACTGGTGAGCGCGGCGCGCAGTTTCCGACCCGAAGTCCTGGACGCGGGCATGACGCCGCTGGCCGCGTTTCTGTCGCACGCGGCACTCGAAGCCGGTGAAGGGCAGGCGGATGCCTGGGAGGACTGCGTGCAGTTGATGACGCTGCATTCCGCCAAGGGTCTGGAGTTTCCGCTGGTGTGCATCTGCGGCATGGAAGATGGCCTGTTCCCTCATCAGCGGTCCAGCGAGGATCACGACGGCCTGGAGGAAGAGCGCCGCCTGTGCTATGTGGGCATGACGCGCGCCATGCGCGAGTTGATCCTGAGCTACGCGGAAAGCCGCCGCCTGCACGGCAGCGACGGTTACGCCGTGCCCTCGCGCTTTCTGCGCGAGATACCCGTGGAACTGATCACGGAGGTTCGCCCGCGCGTGCAGGTGACGCGGCCGTTGACGCCGTCCAGCGCGCATCTGGATAGCGCGCCCACCGGTCTGCAGCTCGGCCAGCACGTGCGGCACCCCAATTTCGGCGAAGGCGTGGTGCTGGATTACGAGGGCAGCGGGCCGCAGGCGCGCGTGCAGGTCAATTTTCGTGCCGCCGGCGCCAAATGGCTGGTCGTGGCGTATGCCAACCTGCGGCCGGTGTGACATGCAGCGTGGGGCACGTGCGGCGCTTGGTTGTTTGCTGGGACTGCTGATAGGCGCGGGCGCCGCTCCGCGCGCCCATGCCGATGCCGGTGAACTGGATCTCGTGGTGCTGGGCAGCGGGGGTTTCTCGGGCAGCAACAATCCGGGCAACAACGGTTATTACACCACCGGTCTCAGCAGCTATGCGTTCAGCGGCAATCTTGGTTACTGGTTCGACGACAACTGGGAGGCCGGCGTGGGGGCCGGGGCGGGACGTGCGCAATATCAAAGTTGCAACAGCCAGAACCTGTGTGCCAGTGGCATGCAGGCGACGGTCCAGTTCACGGTGTTTGGCCGTTACAATTTCACCTCGGATTACGGCGCACAATACTCGTTCACCGGTTTGCAGGTGGAACAGATAGCCGCGGGTAGCGCGCTCGGCAGCGTGACCGTGCTGCACCCGGTCGCCGGCTACCGGTTTCCGCTCACCGAGAATTGGTCGCTGGAACTCAGCGTCGGCGCCGGCATACCGGTCGCCGGCGACACCGCGCGCTTTCCAGTTACCTATGATGTACAAATGGGCCTGGTGATACCGCTTTGACACACCGCAACTTGCAGACCTGCGGATTCAAGATCTGCGCGCATCCTTGCCTGACATGCAGACCTACGGAGTGATGTCATGACCACCCAGGACAAACCGGCTCCCAAGCCGGGCGAAGACCGGCTCAGCCGCGAAGCCTGGAAGCTGTTTCGCATGATGGCGGAATTTGTCGAGGGCTATGAACGCCTGGTGGCCATCCGCCCGGCGGTGAGCATTTTCGGTTCCTCGCGCACCGCCCCCGGGCATCCATACTACGTGCTCGCCGAGCAGATTGGCCGGGCGCTGTCCGATGCCGGATTCTCGGTGGTGACCGGCGGCGGCCCGGGTATCATGGAGGCCGCGAGCAAGGGCGCATATGCCGGCAAATCCACCAGCGTGGGGCTCAATATCCAGTTGCCGCACGAGCAGGCGAGCAATGCTTACCAGGATATCTCCCTGAGCTTCCGGCATTTCTTCGTGCGCAAGGTGATGTTCGTGAAATACGCCTCGGCCTACGTGGTGCTGCCGGGCGGGTTTGGCACGCTGGATGAACTCGGCGAGACCCTCACCTTGACGCAGACCGGCAAAACGCCGCGCGTTCCGATCCTGCTCGTGGGGCGGGAGTTCTGGTCGGGGCTGGGCGACTGGATCCGGGCGCGGCTGGTGGCCGAGCACATGATTGACGCGAGCGATATGGATCTGTTTCAGCTCGTGGATCGTCCCGAAGACGTGGTCAATACCATCGTGCAGCACTATGGCACGCGCAGCTTCGAGCCCTCGGATCGGGAACGCCAGGCGCTCCTGGAACTTTAGCTGCGCCGGTTCAGCGTTCGGGGTTCCCCACGTCCAGGTTTTCCAGATCCTGGGAATAGTCGGTGGCCAGGATGCGGCGCGCACGCGCGGCGTCCACGCGCTGTACCCGCAATTTGATGCCGCCGAGCGCGATGGCGTACAACCAATCCATCTGCACCATGTTGTCGTCGAAGAGCATGGCGTGCACACCCTCCGCCGCCAGCCGTCCGAGCGCAATGTGCGCGTCCGTGGCCTTGTCGAAGGTGGCGATGGTCACATACTCGTCCATGTCTGTACGCATGCGGGTTGGCTGGTAGCGTCGATTGCCGCGTGCAGGCACGCGGTTGTGACTGGCGGCGATTAGTTTGGCACCGCCGGACAGCAGCAGCTGTGAACAAGCGCGGAATAACGCGAGACTGATCACGCTGGGCCGCCGGGACACCGGGTTGGTATGTGCGATTACAGCACAAACCGGGTGAGCGGCGGAAATAAAAACCCGGCGGGGTTGCCGCCGGGTCAAAGCCTTCATGGCTGGAGGTGATTGAGTGTTCAACTCGCAAAGGGCGTGAGCATCCCTGCTGTTCCCTGCCCCGCCCGGGTCCATCCCACTTCCTGTCCCGCCATCCATTGGCGGTCTGGGCGGAATCCACTTTGACACTGGTTGGGTCACGATTTAGTCGGCGGAATGCGTGATCGGATGTAGGAAAATCCTTACATGGCGGGCTGCACGGCGTGCTGGTTTACGGTAAAAATGCCCGGTACCTGGTTACCCCGGCGCCTGCCCCATGAAAAACAGCACGCGTGCGTTATTTCCGCCGCTTGAGCCCTATGCCAGCCGCCGGCTGCGCGTGCAGGTGCCACACGAAATCTACGTGGAGGAGTGCGGCAATCCTGTCGGGCTGCCGGTGATTTTTGTGCACGGCGGGCCGGGCGGAGGCTGCGTGCCCGATAACCGCCGGTTCTTTGATGCGGCGCGCTATCGCATCGTGCTGTTCGACCAGCGCGGCTGCGGGCGCTCCACGCCGCACGCGGAACTGGAGCACAACACCACACAGGCATTGGTTGCGGACATGGAGCTGATCCGCGAGACCCTGGGCATCGAACGCTGGGTGGTATTCGGCGGTTCCTGGGGTTCGACGCTTGCGCTGGTGTACGCCGAGACTCATCCGCAACGGGTACTGGGACTGATCCTGCGCGGGATATTCCTGGTTACCGCTTCGGAGCTGCACTGGTTCTATCAGGACGGCATCCAGCAGCTGTTTCCGGATTACTTCGAGGACTTTGTGGCGCCGGTCCCGCCGGCCGAGCGCGCTGACTTGATGCGCGCCTATTACCGGCGGCTCACCGGCCCGGAATTGCACGTGCGTCGCGTCGCGGCGGAAGCCTGGTCGCTGTTCGAGGCCCGCTGTTCGTCGCTGCTGCCGAGCAAGGCGATCGTCGAGCATTTTTCCGAACCCGAAATGGCCATGGCGATTGCACGCATCGAGTGCCATTACTTCGTGAATGACTGCTTTCTGGAACCCGATCAGATTATCCGGGATGCCCCGCGCATCCGGCACATCCCGGGCGTGATTGTGCAGGGGCGCTACGACGTGGTATGTCCCGCGGCTTCCGCCTGGCGCCTGCACAAGGCTTGGCCGGAAGCGGAATTCCGCCTGGTACCCGACGCCGGCCACGCATCCAGCGAGCCCGGCATCTGTGCGGCGCTCGTCGCGGCAACGGATTCCTTCGCGCGGCGGTTTGCGCTTGCATGATTGGGCTGCTGCAGCGCGTCAGCCGCGCCTCGGTGGAAATTGAAGGCCGGGAAGTCGCGGCCATCGGCAACGGGCTGCTGGTGTTGCTCGGCGTGGAGCGCGGCGACTCGGAAACTCAGGCCGCGCGACTGCTGGAGAGGCTGTTGGCATATCGCATGTTTGCGGATGACGCCGGGCGCATGAATTTGGACGTGCGCGCCATCGGCGGCGGACTGCTGCTGGTACCGCAGTTCACGCTGGCCGCCGACACGCGCAAAGGCAACCGGCCAAGTTTTACCCCGGCGGCGGCTCCGGAAACTGGTGCACGCCTGTTCGGGTATCTGTGTGAACACGCACAGCAGCAGCATGCGCACACCTGCTGGGGCGTGTTCGGCGCACACATGCAGGTCGCGCTGGTTAACGACGGCCCGGTTACCTTTTGGCTGCAGGTCAATCCCGACGTCGAGCGCTGAAGCGGCTCGATTGTGCAGTGTGCCGCTCTGGGCTAGGATAAATCGCCGAGCGTTTCCGGGGTGTAACTACAGTAGTGTGGATAAATCGCGCTTGCCGCCCGCCCATCTTCACTGAGCTTTCCACGCTATGCGTACGTGTCCTGGATACACGTGTTCCCGGTTTTGGTCCCCGCATTGTGCGCACTTCACCGGCACAGGATCACGCGCATGCTGCTGATCCCGACCATCCACTCGACAAACGTAAATCCGATGTCCACGCGGGTCTTGGTCTCCGACAAATCGTCGCCGGCCGCCGAGCCGCTGCACACGGCGGAGCGCTGGATCCAAGCCGGCGCGCGTCGCCTGCATGTGGCGGATGTCGACGGGGTGATGGCGGGCAAATCCGCGGGCGCTGATGTGATCCGGGCGCTCGCGCAAGCCCACCCCGGAATTGCGCTGCAGGTGAGTGGCGCGGTGCGCGACGGGCAGGCCGTGGAGAAGTATCTGGCGGCCGGCGCCGAGTACGTGATCCTCGATGCCAAGGCGGCACGCACGCCGCACCTGATCAACGATTTGTGTCTGGAATTTCCTGGCCATATTCTGGTGGCCATGGAGGCCAGATACGGGAAAGTGGCGGCCGAAGGCGGGTCGAAGCTCGCGCAGCAGTCGGCGCTGGATGTGGCAACGCATTTTCAGCGTGAGGGCGTGGCCGCGATTATCTTTCGTGTGACCGGCGCCGACCGTGACCAAGATGACTACCATGCCGCGCAATCCCTGGCCCAAGTACTCACGATTCCGGTGCTGGCGAGTGGCGGACTGGGCTCGATCGAGGCCGTGGCCAGATTTTGCCGCCGCGGCGCGGCGCTGGACGGCGCCGTCCTGGACGCCGAGTTCGCGGCTGCCGCCGCGGGTTTCCCCAAGGTCATGCAGCTGGCCGAGCACGCGCCCGCCGCGGAATAAATGCCGCTCCGCGGAGGTAAAATAGCCGTCCACGCACCCGCTCGGACTGCGTTGCAATGATTGCGGCTCCGCACGCGGAACCGCAGGAGTCTGTATGGAACTCAGTGTAGGCAAAATTCTTCTGATTCTGGTGATCGTGGTGCTGGTATTTGGTACCGCGCGACTGCCCAAGATCGGCGAGGACATCGGCCGCGCCGTGCGCAGCTTCAAGAAGGGTGTGCACACCGGCGATGACGAAACCGGGGCCACCGCCAGGCCGGCCGACGACAAACCGCAGTCCGGTAGCGGTAACAGCTCTCACTAACCTCCATGCTTGAAGGCAGCTTCTGGGAGCTGGCACTGATTTTCGTGCTGGCACTGGTGGTGTTCGGCCCGGAACGCCTGCCGGGACTGGCGCGCAGCGTGGGCCTGTGGGTGGGCCGGGCGCGCGCCGTGGTGCGCAACCTGAGCGCGCAGATCGAGCGTGAATTGGAAGCCGAGGAACTGCGCAAAGCCGCGGGCGAAGTGCGCGATACGCTCAAGGAGTCGGTCAAGCAGCCCGAACACGGCGCCGATCCTCCGCAGCGCGCGCCGTGAGCACCGCCCCCGATCCGCCGCCACCCGGAACCCTGCTCAGCAGTTCGGCGATTGGCCATCTCCTGGAAGTTCGCCGCCGCCTGCTCTGGTGGGTGGCGTCGTTGCTGGCGATTTTCTTTGCGCTGTTCCCGTTCCAGAACCGGGTGTTTGATTTTGTCGCCACCCCCATGCTGCGCCGGCTGCCGGTCGGTTCCAGCATGATCGCCACCAGCGTGACCTCGCCGTTCATGACGCCGCTCAAGCTCACGCTCATGACCGCGCTGTTTCTGAGCATGCCGGTATTTCTGTACCACCTGTGGCGCTTCATCTCGCCAGCGCTGTACAAGAGCGAACGCCGCATGTTTTTCCCGCTGCTGGTGTCGAGCGTGGTGCTGTTCTATGGCGGCGTGGCGTTCGCGTATTTCGTGCTGTTCCCGGTGGCGTTTGCGTTCCTGACCTCGGTGGCGCCCGCGGGCGTCAAGGTCATGACCGACATCAACGCTTATCTGGATTTCGTGCTCACCATATTTTTTGCCTTCGGCCTGGCGTTCGAGGTGCCGGTGGCCATCGTGCTCGCCACCTGGGCGGGTTTCACCACGCCCGGCAAACTCAAAAAGCTGCGACCCTATGCGCTGGTCGGTTCGTTCGTGGTCGGCATGATCCTGTCGCCACCCGATGTGGTGTCCATGACGCTGTTGTCGGTGCCGATTTATCTGCTGTATGAAACCGGGATGCTCATGGCCCGCATCCTGGTGCCCGGTTCGCGCGAGGTGGACCAGCAGCGCGAACAACAGCAGGGCGCGCCGTGAACTCGCGGAGACCGCGAGCGGCTTCTGCTTCACGAATTCACCGGCCAGCGTTTCGCCAAAGCCCATAAATTTGAGAGTCGCACTGGCCTTTGCCCAGTGCATGCGCCTCACCGGCACGCGTGTAGAATAAGCGCCCTTTTCCCGCCCCCTTGCACACTCCATGAGCAGCGACAGCCGCCGCCGGCTGCAAATCCTGAGCGCGTTTGCCGTGGTGTACCTCGTATGGGGTTCGACGTATCTCGGCATCCGCATCGGTGTGCGTGATATTCCGCCGGCGATGCTTGCGGGCGTGCTCAACCTCGTCGCCGGTCTCGTCATCATCGGCATCGCCTGTGTACGCGAGCGTACCTGGCCGAACAATGCGCGTGATTGGCTGCACGCGCTGGTCATGGGCATGCTCATGGTGGCGGCCGGCAACGGCCTGGTCACCTGGGCGGAGGTCGAGCTGCCTTCCAATCAGGCCGCGCTGATTGCCAGCACCTCGGCGCTGTGGGTCGCGTGGTTCGGCACCCTGGGCCCGAGGGGGCATGCACTCAGCTTGCGGGTGAAAATCGGTCTGATCATCGGGTTTGCCGGCACCGCGCTCATGCTGCTGCCCGGTGCGCATTTCACCCTCGGCCACTTCGGCGCGCAGCTGCTGATCCTGGTTTCCTCGCTGTGCTGGGGTATCGGCGTGATTTACGGACGCAGTTTCAGCCTGGACATATCGCCGTTGCTGCTCTCCGGCATGCTGCTGTTCTGTGGCGGAGCCTTGCTGACGATAATCGGCGTGGCAACCGGCGAACCGGCGCACTGGCACTGGAATGTACTCGGCATCGGCGCCCTCGCGTATCTCACGGTGTTTGGTTCCTGCGTCGCGTACAGCACCTATGTGTGGCTCATTCACCATGTCACGCCCGACAAACTCAGCACCACCGCCTATGTAAACCCGGCCATTGCCCTGGTGCTCGGGTGGGCGGTACTCGATGAACAGGTGCAGGGCGTGCGCTTGCTGGGAATGCTGGTGATCCTGCTTGGCGTAATCCTGGTGACCACGCGCTACGGCGTGTCTTTCAGGCGCTGGATGAAAATTTCCGGCTGATTCAGTCGGTATCGAACTGTTCCCACCAATGCCACGGCGGTGGCACCGGTGTTTCTGGCACCGGCCTGGAGGCGGCCGCCGGCAGCACCCGGTACAACGCCATCGGGTCTTCGGCCTTCACGCGCAA
>DATEJV010000155.1:0-4173 GCA_035277745.1 Gammaproteobacteria bacterium
CGTCATGGCCTTGAGCTGTTCGTAAGGGGAAGGCAAGCCGTAACGCCGCATCACTGTCTGCACGGCTTCCGCGAGGACCTCCCAGTTGTCATCCAGCTCCTGTTGCATACGTTCGGCATCCGCTTCCAGTTTACTCAATCCTTTGAGGCAGGACTCATACGCCAGCAGGCTGTGGCCGATGGCCACGCCCACGTTACGCAGTACGGTGGAGTCGGTGAGATCACGCTGCCATCGGGATATCGGCAGTTTTTCGGCGAAATGCCGCAGCAGGGCGTTGGCGATGCCCAGGTTGCCCTCGGCGTTTTCAAAATCTATGGGATTGATCTTGTGCGGCATCGTGGACGAACCGACTTCAGCGCTCACGGCTTGCTGGCGGAAATAGCCGAGCGCGATGTAACCCCAGATGTCCCGGCAGGCATCCATCAACACGGTATTGAAGCGTGCCAACGCGTCGAAATATTCCGCCATCCAGTCGTGCGGCTCGATCTGGGTGGTGTAGGGCGACCATTCCAGCTCCAGCGCCTCCACCATTCTTTTGCCGAGGATCGGCCAGTCAAGGTTCGGGGCTGCGGCCGCGTGCGCATTGTAGTTGCCGACTGCGCCATTGAATTTTCCGCTGATGCCGACCGCCGCCAGTTGTGCCTGCTGGCGGCGCATGCGCGCCGCGAAATTGGCGAACTCCTTGCCCAGCGTAGTGGGCGATGCCGGCTGCCCGTGAGTGCGCGCCAGCATGGCGATGTCGGCGTAACCGTGTGCCGAGTCACGCATGCGGTCCAGGATTTTTCCCATGGCCGGCAGCAGGTGCACGTTGCGTGCCTCGCGCAGCAACAGGGCGTAAGCGAGGTTGTTGATGTCCTCGGAGGTGCAGGCGAAATGCAGAAACTCGCCAATGCGCTGCAGTTCGCTATCGCCGTTCACCTGCTCCTTGAGATAGTACTCGACAGCCTTGACGTCGTGATTGATTGTGGCCTCGATTTCCTTGATGCGTACGGCGGCGCTTGGATTGAACTCTGTTACCAAGCGGTCCAAAGTGCGGCTCGCTCGCCGGCTGAGTGCCGGAGCCTCAGGCAGTTGGGGGTGTCCGGCCAGCGTCCTGAGCCAAGCGACCTCTACGCGCACCCGCTGGCGCATGAGTCCTGCCTCGCTGAATAGCCCACGCAGCGAGTCGAGACGCGTGGCGTAACGTCCGTCCAGTGGGGAAATCGCAGTCAGCGGCGTGGGCGGCATGTGGTTTCCGTGCAAACCTCGGGGGTATTGCGGATAATAACCGAGTGGTCCTGACGTTTTCGCAGGTGCCGGGCAACCAGTATCGTGACAAAGAATTATATCATTAGATCATAGCGTTACAGTATATATATAAGCTCATTTCTTGGAGAAGAATTATGGCCGACACAGGATTCAGGCTAGAACACGACAGCATGGGCGAACTCAAGGTGCCGGCCAAAGCCTTGTGGGGCGCCCAAACCCAGCGCGCGGTGCAGAATTTCCCTGTCAGCGGCCTGACTTTGCCGCGTGCTTTTATACGCGCGCTTGGCCTCATCAAGGCTTGCGCTGCGGATGTCAACCGGGAACTCGGTCTGCTCGACGCCGGACGCGCTCAAGCCATAGAGGCAGCCGCACTGGAAGTGGCCGAGGGGCAACACGACCGCCAGTTCCCGATCGACGTGTTCCAGACGGGCTCCGGCACCAGTACCAACATGAATGCCAACGAGGTTATTGCGCACTTGGCGGCGCGCTCGCTGGGCCAGCCAGTACACGCGAACGACCACGTCAACATGGGTCAGAGCAGCAACGATACCATTCCCACGGCGATACACGTGAGCGCGGCGCTGGAACTGAAGGAGAAGCTGCTGCCGGCTCTGACGCACCTCGCCGAGATTATCGAATCCAAATCGCGTGAGACCGCCGCTATCGTGACTACCGGGCGCACGCATCTCATGGATGCAATGCCAGTCACCCTGGAACAGGAGATGTCCGGGTGGGCTGTGCAGATTCACCATGCCGTCGAGCGGCTCAATGCCGTGGCGCCGCGTCTCCATGCGCTGGCTCAAGGTGGCACAGCGGTCGGCACCGGCATCAATGCGCACCCGGAATTTGGCCGGCGTATAGCCGCGGAACTGGCGCGGCGTAGCGGCGTGGCTTTCAAGGCCAGCGCGAACTATTTCGAGTCCCTGAGTTGCCAGGACACGGCCGTAGAACTCTCGGGCCAATTGCGGACCTTGGCCGTCAGTCTCATGAAGATTTCCAACGACCTGCGCTGGATGAACAGCGGGCCGCTGGCGGGGCTGGGAGAGATAGCACTGCCGGCGCTGCAACCCGGATCCAGCATCATGCCGGGCAAGGTGAATCCGGTGATTCCAGAGGCGGTAACCATGGTCGCCGCCCAGGTCATTGGCAACGACGTGACCATAACAGTGGCGGGACAATCGGGCAATTTCCAGTTGAACGTGATGCTGCCGGTGATTGCCTACAATCTTCTGCAAGCCATTGAACTGCTGACGAATGCGTCGCGCTTGCTTGCGGATCAGGCCATCAAGGGATTCAGCGTGAATCGGGAGCACATCGAGGCGACACTGGCCAAGAACCCAATCCTGGTAACCGCGCTCAACCCGGTCATCGGCTATGAAAAGGGCGCGGAAATCGCCAAGCAGGCCTACAAGGAGAAGCGGCCTGTCCTGGAAGTGGCCAAACGTTCAACGTCATTGTCCGAGGCGCGTCTGCGCGAGCTGCTGGATCCAGCAAGCCTCACCCAGGGGGGAATAAAGAAATAATTAGAATTTATAGCATATATATATGCTTACCATTTGATAAATAATGGATATATCTGAACTTATCCGGCTCAGTCTGAAGGATTCCAAACCGCCGCGCGATTTCAGCCCCCGGCGCGTCTTGGGCGACTTGCCTGCGGACATGCTGCCGAGCAAACCCTGGAAACCTGCTGCGGTGCTGGTTCCCCTGGTTCTGCACCGGGCCGAGCCGACCATCCTGCTCACCGAGCGCACCCAGGGTTTACTGGATCACGCCGGGCAGGTGAGCTTTCCGGGTGGCAGCCACGAGGATTGGGACGCGGATGCGGTGCAAACGGCGTTGCGCGAGACCGAGGAGGAGACCGGTCTCAATCATCTGCTGGTGGAGCCGGTCGGCTATCTGGACGGCTACCTGACCATCACCGGCTATGCGGTGACTCCCGTGGTGGGCCTGGTCCGGACGGGCTTTGAACTCAAGCCCGACCCTCTGGAGGTGGCTGAGGTTTTCGAGGTACCGCTGACGTTTTTGCGCGACCCGGCCAACCGTCAGGTGCGCCAGCGGCGTGTAGGGGAGCGTGAACTGGGGTACTACCTGTTCGAGTACCACCAGCACAGCATCTGGGGTGCAACGGCCGCCATGCTGGTGAATTTCCTGCAAAAACTTGAACGTGTGGAAGCCGCATGACTACACCGCGGGCCGGTTTGCTGGACGATGTCCCCACAGGTCAGCCCGAACTGGCGTGTGCGCTGGAACTGCAGCAACGCGCCGCGCAGGTCGGTTTTGACTGGGATTCGCTGCCTCCGGTGCTGGCCAAGGTGCGCGAAGAGTTGGGTGAGCTGGAAACCGAGGTTACGCGCGGAGCCAGGCGGGAGCGCATGCTGGATGAGCTTGGCGACCTGCTGTTTGCGGTCGCCAATCTGGCGCGCAAACTCGGCCTTGATCCTCAGGCCGCGTTGCATAGCACCAACGCCAAATTCCGCCGACGCTTCGCAGCGGTGGAACGACAACTTGCGCAGCAGGGCCGACGACCGCAAGACGCCAGCCTCGCCGAAATGGACGCTATCTGGGAGCAGGCCAAGCACGAGCAGCGCTGAAAAAGCCCGGGATTACAGATTGCAGGCTCCACGAGTTTCCCATTGGCGCCAGCGCCATGTGATATCTGCCGGACCCGCAGAAAGGTCGGCACCAGCCCGGTGGAGTCTGGCGTTACATATTCTAAACCACCAGTCTGACGTCCCATTGCCGGCGAGTCGTGATGGGGCGGGCAACGGAGGTAGGCGGCCGGAAAGCAGCCTGCATAATCTCGTGCGCTAGCTCAAATAATCCTGCCAAGCTCCGGAAAAACCGGAAGAAATTTGCTGTCTTACTGGCGGTTGCGCTATGCTTTGCCTCCCGCGGAATCCGTGAAAACCGGCGGGCAGAGCT
>DATEJV010000156.1:0-3970 GCA_035277745.1 Gammaproteobacteria bacterium
TTCGTAATGCGTGGGTCGGGAGTTCGACTCTCTCCGCCGGCACCATCTCGCTGATCTCGTCATGCCCATGGAACCATCCCTGGTGTGCTGACCTGCCCTGACATCCCTGTCAGGGCGCTCGGACGCATGCGAGCGGTGCTCGCATTGGAGCCAGCGTCCTCGCCCGCCGGCACCAATCAGCCATACCTGGTCTCAGAACCGTCCCTGGTGAGCCTACCAGCCACGACGTTCATGTCGTGGCGCGCGAGCCGATGCGCGCAGTGCTCGCATGAAAAGCGCGGCTCGCACCCTCACCCGCCGGCAGGCTGCAGTGCAGGACGTTCACCTCCCTGCGCGGACAGTGACTTCAGCAGTGGGATTGCCGCGGTCGCCGCAAGTGCGCAGATCAATGCGCCGATCGCTAGCCCGCCGAACAGGCGCATGTAAATCGGCAGTGTGACTGTGGCTGCGGATACACCGGGCTGCACGTGAGCCAAGCCGGCAATGGCGCCGCCTGCGTAGTTGCTCACGCCCATGGCCAGGAACCACGCACCCATGACGATGCCGCGCACGCGCTCCGGCACGAGCTGCGACACCATGGAAAAACCGAGCGCACTGATCAGCAGTTCTCCCAGCGATTGCGCGGCGTAGCCGCCGACCAGCCACCACGGCGACACGACGCCGGCGCGTGCGCTGAAGCCGCTGGCTGCGTACAGGAAGAACGCCAAGGCCAGAAGATACAGGCCGACCGCGTACTTTGTCGCCATGGAAAAATCCCCGCGTGCGCTGCGGTTCAGGCGATGGTAAAGCCAGGCCAGGGGTGCGGCCAGTACCACCAGCCAGAACTGATTGAGATCCTGGAATTGCGCCGCCGAGACCTGTACGCCCAGGAACTCGTGCCTGACATTGCGCAGGGCAAACAGCGTGAGCGAAGTGTAGATCTGCTGGTTGTACACGGCCCAGACGGCCGATATGCAGATGAAAATAATGCAGGCTGCCACGCGCCGGCGGTTCTCGGCGTCGCCGCTGCGCAGCAGGTGCACGAAGATCAAGGCCGTGAGCAGCAACAACAGGCTGACGATCCCGAGCGCGGCGGCGCGGTAGCGGATGATCTCGGCAAGCACGAATGCGATGACCAGTGAGACCAGGATCACTGCGCCGAGCTTGCGCCAGTTGAGTTTCGCAAAGTCCGGAGCCGTCCCATACGGACGCAGATAGCGCTGAAACACTCCGTAATTGATCAGGCCGAGCGTCAGGCCGACGGCACTCAGCCCAAAGGCCAGATGCCAGCTGTCGAACCGCAGCCCCCCGATGTCGAGGTACCAGGCCGGATGATCCTTGATCCAGGGCGTCAGCAGGATTGAAACAAACGAACCGATATTCAGCGAGGTGTAATACAGCGTAAACAATATATCGAGGCGCGAATGGTCGCCTTCGTAGAGGCGGGAGGCCAGATTGTTGGGGTTTACCTTGAACAGGCCATTACCCAAGGCGACGAGGCCCATGGCCGGGAAAAACGTGGAGTTTAAAGGCACCGAGAGCAACACGTAGCCCAGACCCAGGGTAATGGCTCCCAGTACCAGCGTGCGGCGCGCACCCAGGATGCGATCACCCACGTAGCCGCCCAGCATGGGCATGGAATAAACCAGCGCGGAAAACGCGCCCCAGATGAGATCGGCCCGGGCATCGCCCACGCCGAGGCGCTCCACCATGTAGAGCACCATGAGCGACGCCATGCCGTAATAGCCAAAGCGTTCCCAGATTTCGATGGCGAACAGCACCAGGAAGGCTTTGCGTGGCTGCGGACGAGGCATGGCGTCGGCAGGCGTCATCTATAATCGTCCTTTGCGAATCACGGGCCTGATTGTCACTTTTCCCCCTGAATTTCAGGTTCGGACTCGCCGGAGAAAGCGCCGTGAAAATCCGCGATATGAACTGGATGCAGGTTGAAGAATACCTCAAGAAGGACGATCGAGCGGTGCTGCCGATTGGCAGCACCGAGCAGCATGCCCAGTTGAGCCTGTGCGTGGACCATATCCTGTCGGAACGGGTGGCGGTCGAGGCCGCGGAACCCCTGGAGGTGCCGGTATTCCCGGGCGTGCCCTACGGCATCACGCCCTATTTCATGGCTTACCCCGGCACCATCAGCCTGACCGCGGATACCTACGCGCGCCTGATCCGCGACATTCTGGATAGTCTCGCAGCGCACGGCTTCCGACGCATCGTGATGGTGAACGGCCACGGCGGGAATGCCCCGGTCCAGGCCCTGATTGACGAGTGGTTGGACTCGCATGCGGGCGTCGCCGTGAAGTTTCACAACTGGTGGAAAGCGCCCGCTACCTGGAAGAAGGTCATGGAGATCGATGCAGTGGCCTCGCACGCCTCATGGATGGAAAACTTTCCCTTCACGCGGCTCGATGACGTGCAGTACCCGGAGGCACAGAAACCCATGCTGGATGTTTCACATATCCGCAAACTGAGTCCGGTGGAGGCGAGGCGTTACCTGGGCGACGGGAACTTTGGCGGCCGTTACCAGCGCTCCGATCAGGATATGCTGGCGGTGTGGCGCGCGGGGGTGGAGGAAACGCGCAAAGTCATCGCCGAGGACTGGTCCTAACCTCACTGCTCACCTGTCCCGCGCTGCAAGCTCCTGGCTGCGCGTTCATCAACCTGATTGCACCGACTCAGGGATCCGGCCAGCCGAAGCGCTTCAGGTCAATCCGGCCTTTCCGGTCGGGAATCACGCCTTCTGCCGAAAGCCGAGCACGCTGGCCGTCGGCGCCGCGGCCGTGACTGCGGCAACTGATTTCCCCCTGGTGATTGATCACCCGCTGCCAGGGAACTCTGGACCCGTGGGGCAGGGAGGCCATCGCGTAGCCGACCTGGCGCGGGCCGCAACCCACCAGTTTGGCGATACCGCCGTAGGTGCTAACGCGCCCGCGCGGAATCGCGCACACCTGCGCGTAGATGCGCGCGTACACGGAATCCTGCGGAAACTCAGTTTTTCTTCGGCGTTTCGCCGCAGAGGATGTAGTCCTGACTGCTTTCGCTGACATAACGGCACTGGTAGCGGTCCCGGTCCAAAGGCCGATAGATTTCCCGGGGCAAGACCGCGGGAACCGCGGAGGGGTTCTGGTAGCGACTCTGGCTCATGATCTGCAGATTCATCCAGTCACGGTGCTGACGCTGGTCATCCAGTTGCATGCGGCAGCTTATATAACGCGGATCGGGGTACTGCCAACCCCGGTCGCGACAGATCTGATCATCCTGGACAGCCCGATTCAGCATGCGTGCATGTTGCTGGCGATCCAGGGCCGCGCAACCGGTGCACAGCATCAACGTCATTATCAACCCAATCGTTTTCATGAAACACCGCTCGGATCGGCGATGCGGGCCGGTTCTTCTACGCCCAAGTGGCGGGGAAGTTCTGACAGCGCTAACCACAATAACAGTGTGCAAATTTGCAGCCCCGGAAACGGAGCCGCTCTATTTTTGCGCGAGGCGGACGTAGTTGGCGATTTACTGGCGGCCCGCTCTTTCTCCAGAGCTTCTCACCAACAAGGCATCGATGCTTTTGGCAGGATTGCGGCATTGCTGACATGCCGGATTCCGCGCCAGCCCCGCAGGCGTCGCCAGTGTGGGGATCAGGCTGGGATGGCAAAAACTTGAATTCAACATCAGCCTGGTTGAAACGATGCAGCGTAATGTCTCCAAACGCCCAATCCGATGTGACGCAATAATACTACGTGGCGGACTTGATTTGTTGCCGGCGAGCAACATTTGAGCAGAACTCAACGAAGTAGTGTTTATCCGGCAATAAACTGATTACTTCAACTTAAACATGTACTTAAATTGCAACAAACAACATCCCTTGCAATTTGCATTTTTGAGACTAGACTTGCTGTGCGAATTAGAGGGATCTAGGGGGCGTTTTCAAAGTCACCACGGACGTCGGGCCGAATGCATGCATTCGGGACCTGTGCGCATACCC
>DATEJV010000157.1:0-27958 GCA_035277745.1 Gammaproteobacteria bacterium
CAGCGCCTGTTGGAGCGCACCGGCGAATTGCTGGCGGAAGAACTGCGCCTGGCTCAGCAGGTGCTCGGCGAAATCACCGGCGAGTTCACCAGTGAGGATTTGCTCAGCCGGATTTTTTCGAGTTTTTGTATCGGCAAGTGAGCGGACGGATAATGCCCTCCGGATCGGCGCGCTTAATTGTGATTCCTGCGCAGGTTCTTTACTCACCAATGGCGTGAAATCATATGGACCACACGTGGAATGTCGGCGACAAAATTGCGGCAATTGTAGGAGTGATCTCATTCATGCAATTTCTCGCTTTGTTATTAACGTGGTGGCTGATGAGGGACACGAGTAATAAGCAATTGCGCTCTTATCTTTTTCCTGAATCCGTCTCGTTATGTGATGGCACCATGCTTAATCCACCAGATCTAAATCGTGCCGGCTTTCCGGGTGTGCTTATCAATATTAGAAATAGCGGTGCCACCCCCGCGTACAAGGTCTTACATTGGGCTCAAATTGCTGTCATGAATCCACAGGACGAACGTACATTAGCGATACCAAAACTCAGTTCTCATTTTGCGACATTTGTAAATGCAGGTGGATCGGTAAATAAGGCTCTCTGGTATAGCAGACGACTTACACCGGAAGAAATAACTTTGTTGATGAATGGGCAACTTGCGATATTTGTGTACGGAAAGATTGAGTATCGGACTTTAAGGAAGAAGCATACGACGACCTATCGCGTTGCATATTCAGGCCGTTTCCCGCCTGCGCAAGGCGTGACGTTTACTTTTTGTGCCGATGGAAATGAAGCCGATTAGTGCACTCTGTAGGAGAAGAGCAAATGAGCATCCTTGAAATAATTATTGCGGTTCTTATTAGTTGGATAATAATTAAGTTGGTAGATAGCGTATGGGGGCATCATAAGCGCAAGCTGATTCTGTACAGCTATCCATTTGGGTGGACAACCGCACGCGATGACGATCAATTAAGGAAATTATTTACCCTGCCTCTTGGTGGAGATTTGCGCCTAGTACGTTTGTGGCCAGCGATGGAACCAGCAGAGAAATTGCAATGGCACAATCTTGTGCAAACGGCCAAACAAGAAGAAGAGCGGCTTGAGAAGGAAGAGACGAAATTATCGGAACATGACCGATCGACGGAGAGTGGAGAAAATGCATTTCTGGTGGCAAGCGAACGTTTCGAAAAATACCAGCATAACGTTCGGAGGAGGTCTGAGGAGCGCGCAGAGGCATTCGTCAATGCAATAAGAGAACGATTGGATGATGAAGCCCGAATAGCCAAGTATTTGAGTGATGGTGCTCTTACACGCTTCAAACAAGCGCGGCAAAATGCTAACTGGCTTAGCCAAATATTGGGATCAAAGTACCTTAAGAAAAAAAGGATACACAGAAATATCACTAGCAGCGGTAGTAATCAGACATGAGGATTCGGGACTTGTAAGGCTACTGGCTGAAGAGATTCGGTTGGGGATGCCACAACGAGTTGTGGAACGACTGCGGCGTCGGAGCGCTGAGCAGCGGCCGCCGGTGATGATGGCGGAAATGGAAGCGCTCGCATTGCCAGCAGATCGGCACGACGTAGGCGAGGTCTTGCGAAGCGGGAGCCGACGCCGGCGCGGGCGCGGGCAAAGATTGGCTTTGCTCCCAGGCGAGATAGGCCTGGTACTGCAGTTGCGCCTGTTGATCGAGAACGTTCTGATACCACTGATGGATGCTGGCGATCCAGGCTTGGTCGGCCGCCTCGGCTTGCGGATCCGGCGGCGGGAACTCCGGGAGCGTCATGCTCGTCACCGTGGGTTGCGCCCCGACCGGAGCGGTGTCGCTGTAATGCACCACGCCCTGGCCGTCCACCCATTTGTAGATTTGCGTATTTCCGGCCACGGCGGCACCCGCAAACAGCAGCATCGCTGCGGAAATCCACACACTGGCGCTTAACTTGCCCATGGCCTGATTCTCATGCTTGGGATTCAGTATAGACCTGCGCCGCAGGAGCGAGGCTGCATGAAAAACAGTTAATCCGGCTTCAACCCAGCACCTTTTCGCGCCGGTACAGCGAGACCGCGAGCCAGGCGAGCAGCAGGCCGAGGATCAGCGTGCTCAGTACCGAGACCAGAGTAAAACCGGCGCTGAGCGCGGCGCCCTTCATGAGCGCCGTCGCCAGCACATCCTGGCTCAGGGCCGGAACGAACATCATCCAGATGGTCGGCTCGGTCGGGAACAGGAACAGTGCGAATACCGGAATCATCGGCAGGATGAAAATGAACGACAACCAGGTCTGGGCTTCCTTGTAACTGCGGGTGAACGACGCCACCACCGTGAGCAGCGCCGCGATCAGCAGGCAGAACGGCAGCATCACGAAGAAAATCGCCAGCGCTGTTTGCCCGCCGAAGTTCACCACGATGTTGAGTTTGGCTGCGGGGATGAGCCCCTGGCTCCAGGACAGGGCCACGACGTCCAGGCCCAGCGACACCGCAGAGAACAGCGTAACCGCGGCGAGCTTGCCCGCGATCAGCGCGGAACGCGGCACCGCGGTGGTGAGCAGGGGCTCGAGCGAACCGCGTTCGCGCTCGCCCGCAGTGACGTCAATCGCCAGATAGAAGGCACCGATGACGGCGGCAAACAGGAAGAAGTAGGGGATGAAGGCCAACAGCATGCCGGCGCGCGCTTCCGGCGTGGACACATCCACGGTTTCGACTGCGAGCGGCATGGTGGCGCGCGGATCCACGCCGCGTGCCAGCAGGCGCAAGACGCTGATTTCACGGCCGTAGGCCTGGAGCAATTCGCGTGCGCGGCTGACGTTTTTCTGCGCCGATTGTTTCGCCTGATCCATCACCAGTTGCAGCGTCGCCGGCTGACCCGCGATGAACTCGGCGGCGTAATCCTTGGGGATCACCAGCACCACGTCCGCCTGGCCGTCCTTCACCGCCTGGCGCGGATCACCGGGCGCGGGTTCGATCTCGGTATTGTGCTGCTCGAGGTATGCGATCAGATGGGGGGCGTACTCGGCACCGGCCACCGGCAACTTGAGCGGCTGATTGAGGTTGGCGACCTGCTGGTTCACGGCCACATTCATGATGACCACGTAGAAAATCGGCCCGAACAGCGGCCCGAACACCAGCACCGTCAGCAGCGTGCGCCGGTCGCGCAGGTTATCCACGACTTCCTTGCGGAACACGGTCCAGAGTTTGCGCATCATGCGGACGCTGCGCTTTCGCCCACGGCTTTGACGAAGGCTTCCTCGAGATCCGTTTCGCCGGTCTGGCGGCGGATGTCCTCGGGCGTGCCCTGGGCGACGATGCGGCCGTGCGCGATGATCACGATGGCATCGCATAATTGCGCGACTTCCTGCATCACGTGGCTGGAGAACAGCACACAGTGGCCCTGGTCGCGCAGCCGGCGGATGGTGGCGCGCAGCGCGCGCGTGGCCATCACGTCCAGGCCGTTGGTGGGCTCGTCCAGCGCCAGATTCCGGGGTTTGTGCACCAGGGCACGCGCCAGCGCCACCTTGATGCGCTGCCCTTGGGAAAAGCCTTTGGCCGGACGCTCGGCGAACTCGCGCATTTCCAGCAGTTCCACCAGCTCGTCAATGCGCGCGTCCAGCGTGCGGCCGGCGAGACCGTTGAGTTCGCCGTAGTAACGGATGTTCTCGCGTGCCGTGAGCCGCGGATACAGGCCGCTGGCATGCGGCAGCACGCCGAGCTTGAGGCGTGCGGCCAGCGGCGCCGCGCGCACGTCGCTGCCGTCCACCCGCACCGTACCCGCGTCCGGCCTGAGCACGGTGGACAGAATGCGCAGCGTGGTGGACTTGCCGGCGCCATTCGGGCCGAGCAGGCCGGTAATGCGGCCATCGATAACGCGGAAGCTCATGCCGTTCACGGCCTGCACCGCGCCGAAGCGCTTGTGAATGTTCTCGACTTCAATCATGGTCCGGGCCCGGTGAAGCGGGTGAAAAACGGAAAGGGTTTGATCTTTTTGACGCAGGCACCCTCCAGATTTTTCACCGACGCCTGTTGCACGAACTCCGCCATGAGCTGCGGCACGCAGCCGCGCCAAGCATTGCCGTGTCCCTGGCCCGGGACCACGAGCGACAGGCTGTTGTCCAGTGTCTGGGCCACGTGGGCGGCGTTTGCCGGCGGGGTGATGGGATCGTCCGCGCCGGACAGCAGCAGCACCGGCTTGTCCGAAACCACCGGCTTTTTGAAGTCCGGTACCATCACCCCGCGCGGCCAATGCGCGCAGCTTTCGCTCAGCAGCGCGAGCGGCGCGGCGCCGAGATAGGTATCGGCCGCCGCCTGCTGTGCGGCATCGCCTGCCGGATAGAACGGCACGTCTTCGGTGCACAGCACCGCGGCGTGCATGCCCACGGCCACAGCGCCGCTCAACTGTCCGCTCAGGTATTGGGCGTTGGCGAGCAGCGGCGTGTAATCGTGGGCGATTCCGGCTTGATGAATCAGCAGCGGCAAGAGCGCGGCGGTGTCGCTCAGATAGCTCAGCAACTGCACGGCGCCGGCCGCGGTTTCCCAGTTCAGCGTCTGGGTGAGCGGCGCGCCGCTCAACGGGTCGCGCAAACTCACGCTCACCGGGCTTTGCTTGAGCGTGTGTTCAAGGCGTGCGAAAGTTGCGGGCAGGTCGGGAAACGCCTGATGACAGGCGCTCTCGGCCGCGCAACGTTGAAAGATTTTATCCAGCGCCTGCTGTGCGGCCTGCGGTGCGGTTTCCCCGACGTTCCAGTCGGGCGGCACCACGCCGTCCAGGATCACGCTGCGCACGTGCTGCGGATATTCCCGCAGATATTCCAGCGCCACGCGCGTGCCGTAGGAAATGCCGTAGAGATTTATTTCCGCGTAACCGAGTGCGGTCTGCACCGCGTCCAGGTCTTTTACCGCCACCGTGGTCGTATAAAAACGCGGATTACCCGGCAATTGTTTGAGGCAGGTTTCGGTCTGGCGCTGGATTTCAGCCTTTGTGGGCAACGCCACGCTGTTCGGGCCGGGCGGACAGTCGAGCGCATTGGACTCGCCGGTGCCGCGCTGGTCCACGAGCACGACGGCGCGGCTCGCGCGGATGCGCTCAAAGGCCGCGGCTTCCTGCACGTAGGCCTGAGTCGAGGCCTCGCCCGGCCCGCCGGCGATGAAGAACAGCGGGTCCGGCGCCGGTTCGCCGGTGCGCGCCTTGAGCACAGCGATATGCAGCTGGATTTTTTTGCCGGCGGGCTGCGCGTAGTCTTCCGGTACCGTGAGCGTGGTGCATTGCGCCTGCATATGCAGCGCCGAGTCCGGCATGCCGATCTGGCAGGGCGTGAAGCCCGGAGGAGGTGCGGCCGGCGCCGGGCGGCTCCAGGCCAGGGCGGTCATGACCATGAGCAACAAAGCCAGCACGCGCACAGACTTCAGCTCGTTCATTGTGGTTTTGGCCCGCAATTCCAGCCGGCATCTTCTGCAAATGGGAGAAATATTTCCAGGGGCGGCTCTGCGGATGCGTAATCGGCCGGTTTTGCCGGTTTGGTTGGCGCGCGTGAAAACGCTAGAATTCGCGCTCGTTTATGAGGCCGGCCTGTGGATTTTCCCAAGCAATTCGACGTGATCGTGGTAGGCGGCGGCCATGCCGGCACCGAGGCGGCGCTCGCCGCCGCGCGCATGGGCTGCACGACGCTCCTGCTTACCCACAATGTCGAAACGCTCGGCCAGATGAGCTGCAATCCGGCTATCGGCGGGATCGGCAAGGGACATCTCGCCAAGGAAATTGATGCGCTTGGCGGCGCCATGGCACGCGCCACCGACAAGGCCGGTATCCAGTTCCGGATTCTGAATGCCAGCAAAGGCCCGGCGGTGCGCGCCACGCGCGCGCAGGCGGATCGCGTGCTGTACAAGCAGGCCATCCGCAGCTTCATCGAGAATCAACCGAATCTGGTGCTGTTCCAGCAGGCCTGCGATGACCTGATTGTGGAGGGCGAACGCGTCACGGGCGTGGTCACGCAGATGGGTCTGCGCTTTTTCGCGCCCACGGTGGTGCTGACCGTCGGCACGTTTTTGGGCGGCCGCATCCACGTCGGACTTTCCAACTACGAGGGCGGCCGCGCCGGCGATCCGCCGGCAAACCGGTTGGCGAAGCGCCTGCGCGAGCTGCCATTCCGGGTCGGCCGGCTCAAGACCGGCACGCCGCCGCGTATTGACGGCCGCAGCATCAACTACGACGGACTTGCAGTACAGGCGGGGGACGAGCCAACTCCGGTATTTTCTTTCATGGGCGTGCGTGCCGAGCATCCACAGCAGGTGGTTTGCCACATCACACATACCAACGCCCATACCCACGAGATCATTCGTGCCGGCCTCGACCGCTCGCCCATGTACACCGGCGTCATCGAAGGTGTGGGGCCGCGCTATTGCCCGTCGGTGGAAGACAAGGTGATGCGCTTCGCCGACAAGGAGCGTCACCAGATTTTCATCGAGCCCGAAGGGCTCGATACCCACGAGGTCTATCCGAACGGCATTTCCACGAGCCTGCCGTTCGACGTGCAGTACGCGCTGGTGCGCTCGATCGCGGGCTTCGAGCATGCACACCTCACGCGGCCCGGCTATGCCATCGAGTACGACTACTTCGATCCGCGCGATCTCAAGTACACACTGGAAACCAAGTATATAAATGGCCTTTTCTTTGCCGGCCAGATCAACGGCACCACCGGTTACGAGGAAGCGGCCGCGCAAGGCTTGCTCGCCGGCATCAATGCGGCGCTGCAAGTGAAACAACATGAACCTTGGTGGCCGGGCCGCGAACAGGCTTACCTCGGCGTGCTGGTGGACGATCTCATCACGCGCGGCGCGCCCGAGCCCTACCGCATGTTCACCAGCCGCGCGGAACACCGCCTCATGCTGCGTGAGGATAACGCGGATCTGCGTCTCACCGAGATAGGCCGCAAGCTTGGCCTCGTGGATGACGAGCGCTGGCGGAAATTTTCGGGGAAACGTGAGGCCATCGAGCGCGAAACCGCGCGTCTGCAAAACATCGTGGTTAGGCCGAAAGACGTTCCCGACGCCCCAACGGCCAAATTTTTAGATACGCCGCTTGCGAAAGAAACCCGCGCACTGGAATTGCTGCGGCGGCCGGAAATGACTTATAAAAAACTGGCCTCGCTCACCTGCGTCGGTGAAGCGCAGGTCGCGGCGGAAGTGGCGGAGCAGGTGGAGATCTCCGTGCGTTACGCCGGCTATATCGAGCGCCAGCAGGAAGAAGTGGCGCGTGCCCGCCGTCAGGAAGAAACGCCACTGCCGCTGGACTTTGATTTCAACGCGGTGCACGGATTGTCGAACGAAGTGCGCCAGCAGCTCACTCAGGTCAAGCCGCAAACCCTCGGCCAGGCGGCGCGCATCCCGGGCGTCACGCCGGCGGCGGTTTCAATCCTGCTGGTGCACCTCAAGAAGCGCGGTCTGAAGCTGCGCAAAAGCGCCTGAAATTGCACGTGAAACCCTGGTCAACATGAAGCTCATTGACCGCACCCTGGTGGCGCAATTGCATGCCACAGCGCTCGCCTCACCGCGTTTGCGCACACATCACAACCTGCATGCCACGTACACCGAGCCCATTCATCGCATGTGCATGGCGATGGAGCCGGGCACCTACATCCGGCCGCACCGTCATCCCGACAAATGGGAGCTGCTGCTGATCGTGTGCGGCGAAATGCTGGTGCTGACCTTCGATGGCACAGGCAAAGTGTTGACACGCATCATGCTGTCCGCCGGCGGCCAGACTTATGGCATGGAAAGTCCCGCCGGCACCTGGCATGCGGTCGCGACCCTGGCGCCGTCCACCGTTGTTTTTGAGTGCAAGGCCGGACCCTATGTGCCGACACCGGAGAAGGATTTTGCCGACTGGGCGCCGCCGGAAGGTCATGCGCGCGCTGCGGACTTTGAGCGCTGGTACAAGACTGCGCAACCCGGCGACCGGCCGCCGGCTTTCCCCTGATGCCAAGCCCCGACAAGCGCCGCCGCTGTCCCTGGCCGGGAATGGCGAACGATCCGCTGTACCGTGCCTACCACGACAGCGAGTGGGGCGTGCCGGTGCACAAAGAGCAGCGCTGGTTCGAATTCCTGATTCTGGAGGGCGCGCAGGCGGGTTTGAGCTGGGCCACGATTCTGCACAAGCGCGCAAATTACCGCAGAGCTTTCGCCGGATTTGACCCGAAAAAAGTCGCGCGCTTCGGTGCACGCGACGTGCAGCGCCTGATGCATGATGCCGGCATCGTGCGCAACCACCTGAAGATCAATGCCGCCATCGCCAATGCGTGCGCGTTTCTGGCGGTACAAAAGCAATTCGGCAGTTTCGATAATTACATCTGGCGGTTTGTGAACGGCAAGCCGCTGCGCAACCGCCGGCGCCAGCGTGGTCAGGTGCCGGCGCGTACCCGGATCTCCGACGCCATGAGCCGGGACCTCAAACAACGCGGGTTCAAGTTCGTGGGCAGCACCATCTGCTATGCGTTCATGCAGGCCACCGGCTTGGTGGACGACCACCTCACGGGGTGCTTCCGTCACGGCGCGCGCCGCTGAGCGGAGCGTGCCGGCCGCGCACGCTATAATTGCCGCCTCCTTCATGCCGGTCTGATGCGAACGCGCCATGTCCGCGGCCCTGATGGTGATCATCGTCCTGCTTGGCGGCATCGTGGCGGGCGGCATCGGTTCGATCACCGGACTCGGCGGCGGCATGGTGATCGTGCCGCTGCTGACGCTCGGTTTTCACCTGCCCATGCCGGAAGCGGTGGGCGTGAGCCTGTTTAGCATCATCGCCACCTCCACCGGCGCGGCGCCGCGCTTCGTCGGCACCGGCATGAACAACGTGCGCGCCGGCCTGTTCCTGCAGATGGCCGCGTCGTCCGGTGCGCTGCTGGGCGCGTACGCTGCGCATTTCCTGCCCACGCACGTGCTGTTCATCGTGTTCGGCGTGGTGTTGCTGCTCTCGGGCACGATGTCGTTCAAATCCACGCACAGCGATGAAACCGGTGCCCAGACGAGTTCCGCGCTGGCGCTGAAACTGCGGCTCGACAGCAAATACGAGCAGGCCGGTGAGTGGATTCCCTATCACGTCACCCGCGTGCTGCCGGGGTTTGCGGTGATGGTGGGCGCGGGGTTCCTCTCGGCGCTGCTCGGCATCGGTTCCGGCGCCTTCAAGGTGCTGGCCATGGACAAGCTCATGAAGATGCCGTTTCGCGTGTCCACGGCCACGTCCAATTTCATGATCGGCATGACCGCGGCCACCAGCGCCGGCTTCTATCTCACGCACGGTGACACTTCGCCACTGCTCGCGGGTACGGTGGTGCTGGGGGTGCTCATCGGCTCCTACGCCGGGGCACGCTCGCTGGCCACCTTGCGCGTCAAGACGCTGCGTTACGTGTTCACTGTGGTGATGATCCTGGTGGCGCTGCAGATGCTGTTCAAGGGTTTGGGGCTGCCGCTGTGAGCACGCTCGCGCGCCAACGCCAATTCCTCGCGCGGTTGATTCTGCGCACCAGCATCAGCCTGTGCCTGGTGCTGATCATCATCGGCCTGGTGCTGTTCTTTGTGCGCGGCGGCACGCACCTGCCGGGCAATCCCAGCGGCAAATTTTCCGCCATCATCGGGCACGCGCTGCATACTGGCGCCGGGCTGCATGCCGGAGCGTTCCTGATTGCCGGCATCGTGGTGCTGCTGCTCACGCCCATCGCGCGGCTGCTGAGCGGCGTGGCCGTGAGTGCACGCGCGCGCGACGGTTTGTACGTGGTGATCGGCCTGATCGTGCTGGCGTTGCTTGTGGCGGGCCTGTTTATCGGTCAGGCCACGGCCTGAACCGGCCGACGACCGAAGGCCTCAGGAAATCAGATTTGGGTTGGTTGTCGCCCGGCGCCGGACTGCGCCTTTTGATGAGTATGCTCGCGCAGCAGCAGATGTATCAGCCGGCCAGACCAAGCATGCGGATTCTCGCGCTTTTTACTTATCGTCTTGCTACATAACCCCCCACCGCTGCGGTTCCAGCACGGACGGCAACGGGAGTGCGGACCATCTCATATTTTAACCGAGTGACATGCTAATTATGTTTGCGGTACAAGAATGGGCGCACTTTTTCGCTCGCGCCGCCTGCGGCTGTTCGACAGCTAAAAGCAGGGTGCGACATAACCGTGGGAGACAACCATGCCCGGTGTGCACCTGTTGACCCTGTGGTCCAGCTCGCCAACTCTGTCCATCATCGTATGGCTGGTGCTGCTGGTGATTGTTCTGTACGTAGCGCGCCCACCGGCACATCGCTTTCTGCAGGCCCTGAGCCGCCTGCTGTATCGCAGCCTGCGGCTGATGGCTCAGGGGATGATGCGCGCCGAGCTGCGGCTGACCGAGCGCAACCGCGAAGTCATGCTGGCGCAGGCGCGCGAACACCAAGTGCAGAAAGTGCAGCGCGAATTCGTGCGCGTCGCTACTTACGTCAACCGCGACCTGAGCGCTTACCCCGCGCTTAACCGCCAGTTGAGTGAGCTGGCGACGCGCGTGGAGGAGGACTTCCAGCGCTCCAGCGAGGTGCCACCCACACCGCAGCCGTGGGTGGATGCCATCAACACCATCGCCCGGATTCCGGCGAGCAGCGATCCGGCGGTGAGCGCGATACTGAAAAGCACCCAGGAAGTTCTGGAGCGCACCAGCAAGGACGTAACCAGCACCTACCGCAAGGCCACCGGCAAGCGTCACGAGCTGCTGCAGCACACGCTGCCGCTGTGGCGTTACATGAACCAGAAGCTGGAAGCCCTGGAAAAGATCTTTTCCGGATTCGGCGAACGTACCCAGAAGATTGACAATCAGATTGACCGCCTGGAGCAGATCCTGGCGGGTACCGATAAGGTGGAGGAGACGCTGAAATCCTCGGCGCTCACCCAGTTTGTAATCGCCGCACTGCTGCTTGCAGTTACCGTCATCGGCGGCATCATCAATTTCAACCTTATTGCCATGCCCATGTCCGAGATGGTCGGCGGCGCGAGCTACATCGGGCCGTTCAGGGCCTCGAACGTGGCCGCTTTGATGCTGCTGGCCATGGAGCTCTCCACCGGCGTGTTCCTCATGGATGCCCTGCGGTTCACGCACCTGTTTCCGGTGATCGGCACCATGGATGACAAGATCCGCCGGCGCATCGTGGTGTTGATGCTGGTCTTTCTGCTGGTGCTCGCGGTCATCGAAGCGAGCCTGGGCTTCATGCGCAACATCCTCGCGGCCGACCGCGAGGCGCTCATCCAGCAGCTCGCCGGCGGCGCGGTGCCGGTGAGCGCGGCATTCCAGTACCGCTGGATGCCGTCGTTGGCGCAGATGGTACTCGGCTTTATCCTGCCGTTCCTGCTCGCCTGGGCTGCGATCCCGCTGGAGATGTTCGTGCATTCGGGCCGCACGGTCGCAGGGCTGACGTTGGCTTCGCTGCTGCGGCTGGGGGCCTTCGGTCTGCGTCTGCTCGGCACCCTGCTGGACGCGTTGGGGCGGATTCTGGTGACGTTTTACGACACCTTGGTATCGCCCCTGCTGCTCGCGGAGCGTGGAATCCGGGGCCTGCGCGCCGGACGTGCGGCCGGCAAGCGTGCCGTCTGAGGGTTTCGCCGTGCGCCGTCTGCTGGTCCTGGTGTCCGTGGTGGTATTGCTGGTATCCGCCACGGCCTGCAGCGCGGTGGGGGGAAGACACGCGCGCGATGTTTACGTGCTGTTGGACGTGTCCGGCAGCTACAACGCAAAACTCGATGCCGCCAACCCCGCGATCAACTACCTGCTGGCCACGCTGGTAAGCGGTGACACACTTACCGTGGCGCGCATCAACAGCGGCAGCTTCACCGAGCAGGACATCATCGGCAAAGTGACTTTCGACGACCGGCCCTCGGTGGCGAACGAGCAGAAGCGCGCTTTCCGCCAGCGGTTGAATCAGTTCTTCCACGATCGGCACGCGAGCGGCTATACCGACATCAGCGGCGCGATGCTGCAGGCCGCAGAGGATCTGCAGGCGAATAGCGCCGGCCGGCGCTATATCGTGATTTTCTCTGATCTCGCCGAGGACCTGCCGCACGGCTATGTGCGTAAGACGCGTTTGCCGCTTGCCGGCGTGCAGGTGATCGCGCTGGAGGTCGCGAAGCTGCCGACCGATAACGTTAATCCGCAGCAGTACGTGGACCGGCTGGCCCACTGGCAGAAGCTCGTGACCCGTTATGGAGGCATTTGGCAGGTGCTGAACGATCCCGCCGACCTCAGCAAAGTGTTCAACGAGTAAGCTTGCATTTTCGCCGGGGCGGCGCTTGGCGTGTGCCGGTTTACGCTGGCATCCCTTTGAGGGGAAATGCGCCTGTCGCCGGCTTTGTCAGCTGAGGAGTTTCGGCTTGTCATGGTCCTGTGCGATCTGCGCTCCCCGGCTCCTGATGATCACCAGCACGTAGTAGCAGATGTAATAACCGGCGAGCAGAAAGTACAGGCCCACGGTCAGCGGGCTGTGCTGGTAGGCGGCGAAGGGATTCGCTTGGGCTTGTGGATTCTGCGCCGCCTGTTGTGCGGCCTGATGCACCAGCGGAAAGACCGCGATGAAGCGGTAGATCAAGCGGCCGAGAAACAGCGCCACCACAATCATGCCGATGTAACCGTTGGGCGTGTAAAAGCGCCCGTCGGCGGTGTTTTCGAAGCGCGTGTGCATGAGCGCCCACAGGCCCAGGGCGATGCCGAGCACCGCGCCGCCGGCGGCAGCCGCCTCGCTCGTCAGGCTGCGGAACGGGGAGGCCAGCGCCAGTACGCACACGAGGGCCAGCACCGAGATACGGAACATCATGCGTTTCGGGCGCAGCTTCTGGCGGCCAAAGTTGCGGCGGAAGCGTCGGTAGAGGATGAACAATACCGCGGCCGCGATCAGGATGGTGAAACCGATATTGGATGCGGTCGGATGCACGGGCGCCCCTCGAGGCGCGCACTCTAGCACGCGCGCGGGTGTTCAGGAGCGCGGCAGCGCGAGCTTCGCCATGACCAGCTCAGCCAGCGCGCGCACGTGGTCCGGCCGGTCATTGAGCGCCGGAATGTAACGCAGCTCGCGGCCGCCCGCGCTGCGGAAGGATTGCGCGTAGCGCAGGGCGATTTCCTCGAGCGTTTCCAGACAGTCGGCCGCGAAACCCGGGCAGATCACGTCCACGGTCTGGACGCGCCGAGCGGCGAACTTTTTGAGCGTGTCTTCGGTATACGGTCCCAGCCATTGGGCGCGGCCAAACCGCGACTGAAACACCAGTTGCCATTGATCCGGGGCGAGCTGCAAACGCCCGGCCAGACATTGCGCGCTGCGCGCGCACTGCGCACGGTAAGGGTCACCGCGGCGCGTCATGTGCATCGGGATGCCGTGAAAGGAAATCAGGAGTTGTTCGCCGCGGCCGTGCGTCTCCCAATATTCGCGCACACTGTCCGCGAGCGCCGCGAGGTAACCGGGGTCGGCATAATAGTCCTGGATGACATCCAGCGGCTCGCCGGCAAGGCGGGTGAGCGCGGCCAAGGTGGAACCGAGCGTGGCGCGCGAATACTGCGGATAGAGCGGCAGCACGACAATGCGCGCGACTCCGGTACTTTTCAGTTCGGTCAGCGCCTCAGCCAGGGAAGGCCGGCCGTAGCGCATGCCGAGCGCGAGCGGCATGTCTGTATCCGTGCACGCCGCCAGCTCATGTTTGAGTGCTGCGGCGATGGCGCGGCTGTGGACCAGCAGCGGTGAGCCTGCCTCCGTCCAGATGCGTGCGTAGGCTGCGGCGGAATGCTTCGGTCGCGTACGCAACACCAGGCCGTGCAGGATCGGCCACCAGAGCAGGCGCGGCAGGTCCACCACGCAGGGGTCCGATAGAAATTCCGCGAGATAGCGCCGCAGCGCCTCGGGCGTGGGGGAGTCCGGCGTTCCCAGATTGGCGAGCAGCACGCCGGTGGCGGCCCCGTTCGCGGCCGGTGAGCGTGCTGGCATGACCTTGGGCATGCGCTATCTTACGGGGCCGCCCCGGTGTTGGGGAATTCGCAAACCGGGGTCGGTTGCAAGTCGCGGTCAGTCACGCAGCGGCTTGCAGGTACTGCGTGCGGCGGCGTAGGTTAATGAGGGCGTATGGGGTCCGCACACTCAACCAAAACCAGGGAGCACATCCATGTCCATACTCAAGGATTTCCAAGCTTTCGTGATGCGCGGCAATGTCGTGGACATGGCGGTCGGCATCGTCATCGGCGCGGCCTTCGGCGCCATCGTCAAATCGCTGGTGGACGACGTGATCATGCCGCCGGTAGGCCTGGCGCTCGGCAACGTGGACTTCTCCAACCTGTTCGTGGTGCTCAAGGACGGCGCCAAGTCGGCCGCGCCCTACGCCACCATTGCCCAGGCGCACGCCGCCGGTGCGGTCACGCTCAACTACGGCCAGTTCATCAACACCGTCATTACATTCATCATCATCGCCATCGCCATGTTCATCGTCATCAAGGTGATGATGGGAACGCAGAACCGGCTGCTGAAGCCCGCGGCCGCTGCGCCCACCACCAAGGAATGTCCGCAGTGCTGCTCAACCATCAACATCAAGGCCAAACGCTGCCCGAACTGCACCTCGGAGCTTTGAACCGCTACCCGTTCAGGCGCATCGGGTATTTTTACCAAGCGCTTCTGCTGTTGATGAGTCTGTCTTTTGCGGTTGTACAGTGACGCAGCGACTGTTACGTGATGCGACACTGCACCGGCCAGGAGATCAGGTGCCCGGAGGGAATGAGATCGCCCAGCGCCGCCAGTGCCTGCTCCACGATTTCCGGCGTGTCGAAAAACTCAACCACCAGCGGCAGTTTGACCGTGAGCCGCAGCAAATCCGCTGAGTGCACTTGACCCTTGGAGCCGAATCCCGCAATGCCGCGGAATACCGTAACCCCGTGCACGCGGTGCTGATCGTGGAGGATCTTCATGATTTCGGCGAGCAGGTTGTGTTTGCCTACATGATCGGCTTCGCTCAGGTAAATGCGCACCAGCCGCATGTCTTTGTTCATGACTACACCCCGGGTCAAAGACTGCGGCCAATGTAGGCTCCCATGAACGCCGCGGTCAACCCGAGCACCACAGACAATGCCACGTACAGTACGGCGCGCGCGGTTTCTCCGTTCTCGATCAGCAACACTGACTCCATGGCGAAGGTGGAGAACGTGGTGAAACCGCCCAAACCGCCGGTGATGATCGCGGCGCGCATCGCCGGGCTGACATTCAGACGTTCGAGGGTGGCGAAGAACACAAATCCAACGAGCAAGCAGCCCAGCACGTTGATCACGAGCGTGGCCAGCGGAAAGTCGCGTCCGTAAACGGTCTGTACGGCCTGGGTCACGCCCAGCCGCGCGCAGCAGCCGACTGCCCCGCCCACCGCCACCGCGACGTAAGTCCACAGCGTGGAATTCATGGCGATTCATCCGGGCCGCAGCCGGATTTTATGGCTGCGTGGCCGCGAGCATTACCTTCTGGATCAAGACATACCCTGCGGCCGGCCATAAAAAAACTCCTCTGAACTCGTTGTGGGTCCAGTAGGAGTCATTAGCCTTTGAGGGCGGTTGTGGGCGAACTCCATCGCCGCAATTGTATGACTAGTAGAGCATGACGAAATCGCATGGTCAATCGGCTGGCCGCGCCGCTCGTCGGAGTTTTGGCGAGGCGGATCGAGTCGGCGGGGAGCGCGGGAGCTAACGCTCCAGAATCGCCGTCACGCCCATGCCGCCGCCGGTGCAGATCGAGATCAGACCGCGGCCTTTGCCTTTCTGCGCCAACAGTTTCGCAAGTCCTGCGACGATGCGTCCGCCGGTGGCGCCGAAGGGATGGCCGAGCGCCACGCTGCCGCCCTTGATGTTCAGCTTGTTGCGGTCAATGGAACCGAGCGGCTCCTTGCGGCCGAGGCGCGTGCGGCAGTACTCGGCCGATTCCCAGGCCTTGAGCGTGCACAGCACCTGCGCGGCGAAGGCTTCGTGAATTTCATAGAAATCGAAGTCCTGCAATTTCAATCCCGCGCCATCCAGCATTTTCGGAACTGCATAGGTCGGCGCCATGAGCAGGCCCTCGTGATACGGGCTCGTCATACCGGCAAAGTCCACGCCCGCCACCGCGAAGTGCGTGAGGTAGGCCTGCACCGGGAAGCCGTGCGCCCTGGCCCAGTCTTCGGACGCGAGCAGTACCGCGGATGCGCCATCGGTGAGCGGCGTGGAATTGCCGGCGGTGAGCGTGCCGCTGCCGGTCTTGTCGAAAGCGGGCTTCAACCTGGCGAGTTTTTCCAGCGTAGTGTCCGGGCGCACGTTGTTGTCGTGGTCAATGCCGTTGAACGGCGCAACTAGATCCTTGTAGAAACCTTCCTTCCAGGCCGCTGCGGCTTTCATGTGGCTGGAATACGCGAGTTCGTCCTGTTCCTTTTGCGTCAATTTCCATTCCTTGGCCATGAGCTCGCAATGCTGGCCCATGCTCAGGTGGGTGCGCGCCTCGGTGACCGCCGGGAAATGCGGTTTGAGATCGCGCAGCCGCCAGCGTGCCATGATTTTCAGACGCTGCCCCAGCGTCCTTGCGCGATTGAGATCCAGCAGCAGTTGCTGGTAATGACGGCCGAACACGATGGGCACGTCGCTCGCCGAGTCCACGCCCGCGGCAATCGCGGAATCGAGTTCCCCGACCGCGATGCGCGTGCCGAGCTCCACGGCGGTCGAGAGCGAAGTGCCGCAGGCGCGATCCAGGTTGTGGCCCGGCGTGTGCGGGTGCAGGCCGCTCGACAGCACCGCCTCACGTGTCATGCTCCAGTCGCGCGAATGTTTCATCACCGCGCCCGCTGCCACGTCACCGAGGGTCTCACCCTTGAGATGGTACTTGTCCACCAGCGCCTTGAGCGCGGCGGTCAGCATTTCCTGGTTGCCCAGCCGCATGTAATTGGTGTTGATGCGGCAGAACGGGATGCGCATGCCGCCCAGAATGGCGATGGGACGGGGAAGCTTGATCATGACGGGCTCCTTGACTTGAACACACGCGCGCGGCAATTCGTCGTGGCGGGAATGCAGGATGCACTATGATGCCACAGCGGCACTGGGCGAGCGCTGTCAGTGAACGGCGCTGATTTGGTAGATCGCGACGGCGTGTGCGGGAATCTCGGCGGAAATCATCAATCGCGTTTCGGAAACCTGCTTGCTCCACAGATTTTCGAGCCGATAGCGGCCGGGCGGCAGGCCAATAGCTATGACATTCACGCTGATCTTTTCGGCGTGTTCACCTTTGTTGAACAAGGCCACGGCATGAACGCCGTTGGCGAGCGGCCGCGACAGGATATCCACCTGGCCGATTTGCTTCATGATCGAGGCTTGCCGGCCGAGCGTGTCCTGGTCAATTGCGATGACATCTTTGTTGGAGAGTATTTTGAGCGCGGCCGGCGATAGTTTGGCGACGTCGGTGCTGATCAAGAGCGGCGAGGCCATCATAGCCCACAGGCTGAACTGGGACTGCTGCTCGGTGAGCGTCATGCCGGGGTTGCCGACTTCCAGCATGTCGGCGTCGTTCCAGCCGCCGGGGAATGCGTACTTCGCGAGCCCCACGTTGCCTTCATAGTTGGCCCCCACGCTTTTCCAGGCATCGTATATATCGTCATCGGTGCGCCACAAATTGCACACCGAGCCGATCCAGCGCATGACTTCGGCAAATTCCTTGGGCTTGCCGAACACGTAGGCAGGCGGCGAGCAACTGAACACGATGTCGCGCCCGGATTTCAGCAGCGCCGCGCTCACTTCGGAATACACGACCTGCGCCACCTGCGAGAAATCCTTGCCGGGATATTTGTCTTCCGGCGCATAGCAGTAATCGAGCTTCAGGTAATCCACGCCCCAGGAGGCGAAGGTCTTCACGTCCTGCTCGATATGCCCGTACATGCCCGGCGCCTTCTGACAGGTCATGTAGCCCGCGTCCTCGTAAATCCCGAACTTGAGTCCTTTCGAGTGTATGTATTCGCCCAGCCACTGCATGCCGTGCGGAAACAGTTGCGGATTCGGCACCAGCTCGCCGGCCGGGCTGCGCTGCATTTCCATCCAGCAGTCGTCAATGTTGACGTAACGGTAGCCGAGCTTCGCGAGGCCGGTGCTCACCAGCGCGTTCGCGGTGTCCACGAACAGCCGCTCGTTAAGCTTGCATTCATAGTGCGCCCAGTTGTTGAAACCCATGGGCGGCGTGAGCGCGAGGCCGTTGTAGGAGTGTGCCGGGAGCAGCGCGTCAGCCGCGTACGCACCGCCGCAGGTGGCCAGGCCGGAGAGAAAACAGGCCAGCATGAGAATGACCCGGGTGCGCGGCCGCATGATCTTGCCTCGAAGATTGGCGAATTGACTCAGTGTCGCGCCGGCACTGCGAACGGTCAACGCCGGGCATGCGGCGACAGGCGCCTGTTATGATGCGCATCCTTTTTTGCCTGCCGGCACCCGCCCGCCTTCCTGTGGCCGACCTGATTACTTCGTTACCCGCCGCACGCCCCTCCGGATGGCCGGTGCTGCGCGCAGAAGCGCTGGCCACGCTGACGCTTGCCGGACCGCTGATCGTGCACAACTTGGCGCTGGTGGGCATGGCGCTCACCGATACCGTTATGGCGGGGCTGCTGGGCGCTCCCACGCTCGCCGCCGTGGCGGTAGGCGCCAACGTGTGGGCACCGGTGTTCCTGTTTGCGCTCGGCGTGCTCATGGCGCAGTCGCCGACCACCGCGCACCTGTACGGCGCCGGCAAGACGCGCGACATCGGCCATTACGCGCGCCAGATGCTGTGGCTGTCGTACGTGCTCGGTTGGGGCGGAGTTTTTCTGCTGCGTCATCTCGCGCCGTTCATGCGGGCCATCCACATCGAACCCGCGATCATCCCCAATGCCACCGCCTATCTCGATGCGTTGGCCTGGGGCCTGCCGGGCCTGTGCCTGTATCAGACGCTGCGTTTCACGAGCGAAGGTATTGGCCACACCCGCCCGATGCTCGCCATCGCGCTGGGTGCGCTCGCAGTCAACGCCGTCCTCGATTACGTGCTCATGTACGGCAAGTTGGGAATGCCCGCATTAGGCGCCGCCGGCTGCGGTTACGCGACTGCCATCACCCAATGGCTCATGTTTCTTGCGCTGCTCGCCTACGTGCGTCGGCGCGCTCTCTACCGACCGCTGGAAATCTTCGCGCGCTTCGATTGGCCGCAGTGGGCCGCACAGCGCGAACTGCTGTGGCTCGGCGTGCCCATTGCCATCGGCATTTTCATGGAATCCTCGCTGTTCGCGGGCGTGGGTCTGATGATGGGCACGCTCGGTACCGATATCGTGGCGGCGCACCAGATCGCGTTGAATTACGCCTCGTTCGTGTTCATGGTGCCGATGAGCATCGCGCTCGCGATCTCGGTGCGCGTCGGCCAGGCGCTGGGCCGCGGCGATGCGCGCGGCGCACGCCTCGCGGGCTTCGCCGGCATTGGCCTGTGCCTGTGCTTCGAGGTGCTGTCGGCCTTGAGCATGCTGTTGTTGCCGCACTACATCGTGGAGGTCTATACCCGCGATGCCAACGTGACGCGCATCGCCGTGAGCCTGTTGTACATCGGCGCCATTTTCCAGTTGTCCGACGGGCTGCAGACCAGCGCCGCCGGTGCCTTGCGCGGCTACAAGGACACGCGCGTGCCCATGCTCATCACCATCGTGGCCTACTGGCTGGTGGGTTTCCCGCTGGCGTGGCTGTTCGGCATACCCTTGCATCTCGGCCCGCAGATGATTTGGGCGGGCTTCATCGCGGGCCTCAGTGTGGCCGCGATGCTGCTGCTGGCGCGCTACCTGCGCCTCAGCCGCGCGCCGCTGCGGGTCCAGGTTTCAGGCTGAGCCTGCGGGTTTCACGCCGGTGACGATCGGCACGTGCCACACCGCGTAGCCATCGGGGCTGCGGATGCAGGCGGCGATGTCATCAAAGCCGGTCCGTGCCTCGGCTGCGCGCATGCCCGCCATCTCCGCCACCGTGGAGGCGTAACCGTCGCGCCAGGATTCGAAGATGCGCGCCAGTGTTTCGCGCGGCACGCGCAAGGTATCAATCGTCAGATAGTGCACGGCCAGATCGCGCAGCCCGCGGCTGTGCAATTCATACCAGGCGCGTCGGCCGACGCGCGGCTCGATGTGCATACCCCTTTCGAACCCTGCCATGGCGCGCTGCCAGAAGACGTCGAGGTCGTGGCGCGTGGGCCAAGCATGGATCATGCCGTAATCCTCGGCGAGCAGGTGCAGTCGCCCTCCGGGGCGGGTGACGCGGATGAGTTCGGCGATCACGCGCTCGGGCTCCGGCACCGATTGCAGCATGTGGCGGCAGGCGACGAAATCGAAACTGGCATCGGGTAAATCCAGCGCAAAAGCGTCGCCCGTGCGGAATTCAAGCCGCGGCGCGAGCGCCGCATGATGCCGGCGTGCATATTCGACCTGCTGCGGCAGGATTTCCACGCCCAGCACCTGCGCCGCAGGCAGGAATTGCGCGAGCCGCGCGGTGAACTCGCCGGTGCCGCTGCCCACGTCCAGAACTCGGGCCTCCGCCGGCAATCCATAAGTGCCGATGAGCACGCGCTCCTGCGGCCAGATGGCCTCGGTCTGGGCGGCGAGCGTGCGCACCATGGATTCGTCCGCCATGTGCTGCTTTTGCGGATTGCGGTCGACGGTCATGGCAAGGTCCGGGTCAGGGATGATTTTGTGGGAGCGGTCGTTCCGACCGCGATTCAAGAATATCGCGACGGGGGCCGTCGCTCCCACAGCTGAATAGGGAGATGCTATAGCCTGCGCTTGCATGTCGCCAAGCCCTTCGTTAGCCTCTCGCTTCCTTCCTCAAGCCTTTTCCCAAGGAGCCGACCGTGGCCCAAGGCAAACTGCGCAAAGACGCGGGCGTCATCGGCCTGCTGTTTGTGGGCGTGAGCACCATGATCGGTTCGGGCTGGCTGTTCGGCCCGATGCACGCGGCCAAGGATGCCGGCCCGTTAAGCATCGGTTCCTGGGCGATCGCGGCGCTCGCGGTCGGCCTGATCGCGCTGGTGTACGCGGAACTCGGTCCGATGTTCACCAAGAGCGGCGGGCTCATGTACATGAGCCTGATTACCCACGGCCGGCTGGTGGGGCGCATCTGGAGCTGGATCCTGTTCATGGCGTACGTCTCGATTGCGCCGGTCGAGGCCATGGCCGTGGTCACCTACGCCAACAATTACCTGCCCGGCCTGGTGCACCCGGCCACGAGCCTGTTGACTCCGCTGGGCGTGCTCGTGTCCATCGGCATCCTGGGTGTGCTTACGATACTGAACTTCCTGGTCCTGCGGCTGATCCTGTTGCTCAACAGCATCGCCACCTGGATCAAGGTGTGCGCGCCCATCGGCACCATCATCGTGCTGCTGATTTACTCGCATCATCCCGAGAATCTCGCGGTGCCGGCGCACGCCAGCGGCAACATCGCCAACATGCTGACCGCGATTTCCACCGCCGGCGTGTTCTTTTCGCTGTTCGGTTTCAGCCAGGCGATCCAGCTCGCCGGCGAGACCGACAATCCCGCGCGCAACATCCCGATCTCGGTGATCGGCACCATTGTCATCGGCGGCATCATCTTCGTGCTGGTGCAGTATGCGTTCGTGGCGGCGGTGCCGCCGGCGCTGCTCGCCAAGGACGGCTGGGCGGGATTGAATTTCTCCGGCGACGCCGGTCCCATGGCGGGGCTTGCCATCACCCTCGGTGCCGGTTTCTGGGGGCTGGCGCTGTACGCCGATGCCATCATTTCGCCGACCTTCTGCGGCTACATCTGGACTACGGCCACGGCGCGCATGCTGCTCGCCTCCGCCGACGAGAAATTCGCCGCACAGGGGCTGAAGAAGATCAATCGCCACGGCGTGCCCTGGGTCGGCCTGATCGTGGGATTCCTCATCGGCCTGCTGTTTTTCTTTCCGTTCCCGTCGTGGCAGAAACTCGTGGACTATGCGTCCTCCGCGACCGTGGTGTCCTACGGCCTGGGCTGTGTGGTGTTGCTGCAGATGCGCCGCGTGATGCCGCAGGTGCACCGGCCGTTTCGCCTCTGGTGGGCGTGGATCATCACGCCGCTGGCGTTCATCGCTTCCAACTTCATTTTGTTCTGGACCGGATTCTTTACCGTGAGTTTCCTGTTCGCGATCCTGACGGCCGGGTTGGTGATGTATCTGATCTTCAACGGCACCGAAGGTGCGCGCGACTGGCGCCACGCGCTCTGGCTGATCCCGTATTTCGGCGGCATGGAAATCCTGAGCTGGGTGGGCCCCGCCTCCATGGGCGGCACCGGCCTGCTCAACATTTACTGGGACATGCTTGCGATTGCCGTGCTGAGTCTCATCATCCTGTACATCGCGCTCGAGACCAGTGTGCCGGCCACGCGTTCGCAGGAGTACTATGACGGCTTGCTGAGATCCGAGACCTGACGCGAACCGGCGTTCAGGCCGGGAGGCCGCGGTGAGCACCACTGCGCTTTCGATGCGCGCCGGTTCCGGCGTGCAACTTCATCCGCTTTACAGCTTGGCCGGCGCTGTGGTCGGCACCACCCTGGTGTGCGCCTGCCTGCTCTGGGCATTTACGTACCCTTTGGCGCTTACCGTTGCGTCCAGATTTGTGACGCTGCATCTGGCAACAATCCCGACTAACGTACTGCCGAGCGTGGTCCGTACAATTCCCCGTCAGGCGCGCCCGCTCAGGCGTTCTGCCGTTACCCGGCCGGCGCCGCCCAGGCCGGCGGGAATCCCGGAGTCCAGTCCGGTTAAGCCGATCTCGCCATCGGTGCCACTGGACCTGACTCTGCCATCGGTATTCGCACCGCCGCCGACATTGGCCTTTGTTCCGCATGCCTTCAATCCGTATTCAGATTTATCGCGTGTACTGAACACGCCGCTGCCGGCGTCCACCATGCAGAACGGTGATGCCTACCGCTCGGTGTCCGGATTCCCAGTGGTCAAGTCCGGCGGCCGGTGTCTGGCGTTGCAGACCATACAAGTGGGACTTTCGCCTTCGGCGCATGTCACGGTGGGGTTTGGGGTACCCTGCCCGGGTGAATACCGGCCGAGTATGGCGGATGAATTGAGAGCCTGGGCTGCTGCACGCGCCAGTCGCAAGCCTCGGCCACCCGGATAATGCCGCCCGCTTTGCTACGCATTTGGTGACAGCAGGAGATTAGGGCGGTGGACTCAATGGCAAGCCGCCCTCGGACGGCAGGGGATCGGGCCTGACCGGTTGATCCTGTAAGTGCACCCGGCTGCGGGGCAGGCACTGGGGATACTGCATCTGCAGAAATGCAATAAGCTGTTCGCGCACCAGGCAGCGCAGATCCCAGGCATCGCCGCTATTCGCGGCACTCATGAGCGCCCGTAGCTCCATGGTCTGCGCCGTGGCATTCGTCACCTGCAGTCCCCACGCCTTGCGATTCCACTGCTTGCTGGCTTCGAGTATCCGCAGCAGCTCGCGTCGCACGGGCTCGACCGGCAGGGTGTAATCCACGTACAGATACACCGTCCCCAGGAGATCTGCGCTCTGCCGCGTCCAGTTCTGGAAGGGTTGCTCGATGAAGTACGAGAGCGGCACGATTAGCCGGCGTTCATCCCAGATGCGTACCACCACGTAAGTGGTACGGATTTCTTCAATTCGTCCCCATTCTCCATGAACGATCACCACATCGTCCAGGCGGATGGGCTCGGTGAGTGCGACCTGCAAGCCGGCGAGCAGGTTGGTGATAGCCGGGCGCGCCGCGAGGCCTACCACCAGACCGGCGACACCCGCCGAGGCGAACAAGGTGGCGCCGACTGCACGCACCGACGGAAACGTCATGAGCATCAAGGCCAGGGCCACAAACACGATCAGCCCGGCGAAGATGCGGCGCAGCATCAGCACCTGGGTGTGGACTTGGCGCGCGCGCAGGTTGTCAGTCACGTTGAGACGGTAGCGCTGGGTCAGAAATTCTCGCCAGATGTCGAAGCCGCGTAGACAGGCCCAGGCGACTGCCGCGATCAACAGAATCTCGGCGACATGCAGCAAGCCGCCCAGGAGTGCCGGCAGGCGCGCGAACGGCAGCGCTGCCGTCGCGGCGATTACAGGAGCGGCGAGCAGCGCCGGTTCTCGCAGGCGCATGAGGGCCGCGGGCAGCGTGCGGTTGGGAAAGCGCGTGGCCACCCGGCGCAGCAGGCCAAACACGGCATAGCAGATGAGCAATCCAAGTGCCGCGGCCAGCACCGGCAGAGCGGGATAAAACGCGAATACACTCATGAATGTATGTCCTCCATGCGATATTACCGTTGCCGGCGCACTCAACCCCGTGTCCCGCTCTCCAAGGCTTGCAGGAAACGGTCGGTCCAATGATTAATGGTGTTGTTGCTCAGGGCCTGCATGCAGGCGCGCCAGCGCGCTTGACGTTCCGCCAGCGGCATGCCGAGCGCGGTACGCAGCGCCTCCGCCATGCCTTCGACATCATAAGGATTCACGATCAGCGCCTCGGGCAGCTCGCGCGCGGCGCCGGCCAGCGAGGAAAGCACCAGCACGCCGGGATCCTTCTCCGGCTGAGCAGCGATGTATTCCTTGGCAACCAGATTCATGCCGTCGCGCAGCGGCGTCACCAGCCCGACGTGCGCCAGCGACAGAAACCCCATGACCGTACTGCGCGCAAAACCGTGTGTCATATAGCGCAGCGGCAGCCAGTCGTATTGGGCAAAGCGCCCGAAGATTTCACCGGCAATGGCGTTGAGATCGCGGCGGATCTGGCGGTACTCGGGGACCTCGGCGCGTGACAGCGGCGCGATTTGCAGCAGCACCACCTTACGGTGTAACTCGGGTGCCGCTTCAAGCAACCGGCCGTAAGCGCGGAAGCGCTCCGGTAGACCCTTGCTGTAATCCAGCCGGTCCACCCCGATGATGAGCCGCCGGCCCGAGAGACTTTCCCGCAAACGCCGGCCGTGGGCACTTACGCGCCCGGAGGCCGCGAGGCGCGCAACCTGCCGCACATCAATACCAATGGGGAACGCAGCAATGCGTATCTCACGGCTGGCGTGGCGCGCGCCAGTGTCCACAAGCTCGATTTCCGGGCAAAACAGTTCCAGCGAGCGCCGGAAAGCGCCCATATCGGCTTCGGTCTGGAGGCCGATCAAATCACAGGCCAGCAGGTCGCGCAGCAGCTCGGCTTGCCCGGGAAGCGCGCGCAGCAGCTCCGGCGGCGGAAACGGCACATGCAGGAAAAAGCCGATGGCCTGCTGTGCGCCGGCTTCGCGCAGACGCGCAGCCAGCGGCATCAAGTGGTAATCGTGAATCCACACGCGATCGTCCGGCTTCAGCAGCGGCAGCAGTTGCCGCGCGAAGCGCGCGTTCACCTCCAGGTAACCACAATGCTGGGCGCGGCTGTAATGCAGCAGATTCAACCGGTGATGGCACAGCGGCCAGAGCGCGCGATTCGCGAAGCCGGCGTAGTACTGGTCAAACTCGAGTCGCGTCAACGTCGTGGTTACGTAACGGATTCCTCCGGTGCGTGCGACAACGCTGGTGAGTTCTGGCTGCTCGCTGAGCCGCCCATCCCAGCCAAACCACAGGCCGCCGCGCTCACGCAACGCCGCGGTCAACCCGGTGGCCAATCCGCCTTGGTTGCCGGCATGCTTGCCGGGCAGGGCGACGCGGTTAGAAACCACTACCAGGCGGCTCAAAACGCCTCCTCCCAGGAGGTGCTCAGGCGCAGCGCCGACTGGATGATGCCGACCATGCTGTAGGTCTGCGGGAAATTGCCCCAGAGCTCGCCGTTCGACGGGTCAATATGCTCGGACAAGAGTCCGAGACGCGTGCGGTGCCCGAGCATCTTTTCGAAGATAGTGCGCGCTTCATCGCGCCGGCCGAGTGCAGCGAGCGCATTGCAATACCAGAAGCTGCAGAGTGTGAAGGCGTTGTGGGGCTTGCCGAAATCATCGGAGTGAGAATAGCGGAACACGTACTCGTCGTGGCGCAGTTCGCGGCTGATGCGCTCCACCGTGGCGGCAAAACGCGGGTCCGAAGCCGGCACCAGCCCAAGATCGGCGAGCAGCAGCAGGCTCGCGTCGAGTGCATCGCCGTCGAGTACCGAGGAAAAACTCCGGGTCTTGTCATTCCAGGCGCGAGTCAGGATCACCTTGTGCAAGCGGTCGGCGTCCGCACGCCATTTGCGCGCGCGTTCGGCGAGCGCAAGGCGCTGGGCAATACGCGCCAGCCGGTCACAGGCGGCCCAGCACATCACGCTTGAATAGGTGCTCACGCTTTGCGCGTCGCGGCGCTCCCACAAGCCACTGTCCGGCTGATCGTACAGATTGAGGGCGATGTCGCCGTGGGTTTCCAGCCGGCGGAACAGAACCTCGTCACCGGGCTGCTCGATGCGCGCATCGAAAAACCGTTGAGCCGCGGCCAGCACCACCGCGCCGTAAACGTCATGCTGGTGCTGCTTCCAGGCTTCGTTGCCGACACGCACCGGCACGCTGCCGCGAAAGCCGTTGAAAGACGCGAGGCTGCGTTCCTCGAGTTGCGCTGCGCCGCTCAGGCCATACAGCGGCTGCAGGCGATGGTGATCGGAGTGTGCCGCGATATTTTCGACGTAACGGATGAACTGCTCCATGGTGGCGGTGGCACCGAGGCGGTTCAGGGCGTTCACTGCGAAGTAACTGTCGCGCAGCCAGCAATAGCGATAGTCCCAGTTGCGTCCGGCGCCAGCCATCTCCGGAATGGAGGTCGTGACCGCCGCGAGAATCGCGCCGGTATCTTCGTATTCACACAGCTTGAGCGTGATGGCCGCGCGTATCACCGCCTCCTGCCATTCGAAGGGCAAAGCGAGATAGCGCGCCCATTCACGCCAGTAGGCGGCGGTGTCCTCCTCGCAACGTCGCGCGAATTTATCCACGTTCTCGCTCAGGCTCTCGTCCGGACCGAGCAGCAGCACGGTTTCGCGGTCCAGCAGGAACGGGGTTTCCTCCGCAATCGCACTCAGCGGTGCATCCGTCGTCAGCCGCAGCACCTGTCCCGGCAGCAGGTAACGGAGGTGATTGCTTCCGGCCGTGGTGCCCGGTACTTGTTTGCCATAGTCGCCAAGCGGCCGGAGGCGGACAGTGACGCCCGGCCGACCGCTGACGGGCCGCAGCCGGCGTACCAGCGTGGTCGGCCGGTAAATCCTGCCGTACTGTTTGAAGCGCGGCGCGAAGTCGGTGACCTCGATTTCAGCACCGTTGCGGTCGCGCAGGCGCGTGGTCAGGATCGCGGTGTTGCGTTGGTAGTGCTGTGCCGACGACGCCAAACCCCCAGCCAGCTCGATGGCGAACTGGCCGCGGTCCGGATGGTCTTTCGGGTCCAGCAGCGAACAGAACACCGGATCGGCGTCGAAGCGTGGCAGGCAGCACCACGCCACCTCGGCGTGCTCGTCTATGAGCGCACAAAATCCGCAATTGCCGATGAGACCGAGTTCCAGGCTGTTCATTCGCTTGCGGCCTGCGACACTGGTGCGTGCGCCAGCGCGGCCAACCAGGCCTGCATTTCACCTGGGCCTGCCAGCCGGTAGTGCGCGTTGCTGGCGCCGGCTCCCACCTTGATGCTGAAGCCGCCCAGTGCATTGATGAATCGGAAAGCATTCTCGTCCGTGACGTCATCGCCCGCGAACAGCGGCCGCCGTCCCGCAAACGGCTTTTTGTCCAGCATGCGGCGGATCGCGGTGTCTTTGCCGCATCCCGCCGGGCGTACCTCGAGCACGCATTTTCCGTGTTGCAGCGCGAGCGCCGGGAAGGCCGCGAGTGCCGTCGCCAGCAGCGTTGAAAGTTCAGGCCCACGCTCGGGTGCACGCCGGAAATGCAAGGCGAGGGTCAGCCCCTTGTCTTCCATCAGCAGGCGCGCGTCGCTTGCGGCGATCCGCAGCACCTGCCGGCGTAGGTCAGCGAGTTCTGCGAGATGCGCGGTGTATTTGCCCGTAGCCCCCGCGGCA
>DATEJV010000158.1:0-13978 GCA_035277745.1 Gammaproteobacteria bacterium
GGCCATCTGGTCCTCGGCCATGTGGACGGCGTAGGCACGGTGAAGAGCCGCCGTGAGGATGTGCGCTCGGTGCGCTTTGAAATCGAAGCACCGGCGAAACTCGCGCGTTATATCGCCCGCAAGGGCTCGGTATGCGTGGACGGCGTGAGCCTCACGGTGAACGCCGTAAATGCCCATCGGTTCGACGTGAATATCATCCCGCACACGCTGGAGCATACGATTCTCAAGCACTGGCGGGAGGGCGCGCGGGTCAATCTGGAAGTGGACCTGCTGGCGCGCTATCTTGAACGCTTGGCGCAGCCGGATACCCAGCCATGAACAGCACTGTCACGCGACTTTCCCAGGCCGGTCTCGATTCCATCGAGACCATCCTCGACGAACTGCGCGCCGGCCGCATGGTGGTGATGATGGACGACGCCGATCGCGAGAACGAAGGCGATCTCATCATGGCCGCCGAGAAAGTGCGCCCCGAGGACGTGAACTTCATGGCGCGCTACGGCCGCGGCCTGATCTGTCTGACTCTCACGCGTGAACGTTGTGCGCAATTGCGCCTGCCGCTGATGGTGAACGACACCGACCACAAGCGCACCACCAACTTCACGGTTTCAATCGAGGCGGCCGAGGGGGTGACCACCGGCATCTCCGCTTACGACCGTGCGCATACCATCCGTACCGGCGTCAAACCCGACGCCAGGCCGGAAGACCTCAAACAGCCGGGCCACATTTTCCCGCTCATGGCGCAGCCGGGCGGTGTGCTGACGCGCGCCGGCCACACCGAGGCGGGTTGCGATCTCATGCGGCTCGCCGGGCTGGAGCCCGCCGCGGCTATCGTGGAGATCCTGAATGAAGATGGCAGCATGGCGCGCCGCCCGGATCTGGAAAAGTTCGCGCGCCTGCATCAGTTGCGCATCGGCACCATCGCCGATCTCATCCGTTACCGGCTCGCCAAGGAAAAGACCGTGGAGCGCATCGTCGAGCGCGGCGTGCCCACGGAGTTCGGCGAGTTCCGGCTGCTGGCGTATGAGGACCGCATCAATCACACCGTGCATCTGGCGCTGCTGCGCGGCGAGGTGCAGCCCGACAATGCGACGCTGGTGCGCGTGCACCTGCAGAACACGCTGTCCGACGTGGTCGGCGTGCACTGGGAGGAACTCGGCTGGCCGCTGCGCCATGCCATGAGCCGCATCGCGCGGGAAGGCGGCGTGCTGGTCATCCTGCGTCAGGTGGAAGATCCCGCCACGCTCGTGCAGCGTCTGCGCGGCCACGCGGCGAGCACGGTGGACGAGACCGGACCGGCCGCCAACGTGTTGCGCACCTACGGCGTCGGCGCGCAGATTCTGCTGGATCTTGGCGTGCGGCGCATGCGCGTGCTGAGTCAACCGAAGAAAATGCACGGCCTATCGGGCTTCGGGCTGGAAGTCGTCGAGTACGTGAACTGCGATTGATGCGCGCGATTCAGTCGCGATTTTCCCGACAGTGGGAGCGGTCGTCCCGGCTGCGGCTGAAATCGCGGCGCGAACCCATGGGTCCGCTCACCGTTCCCACAGAATTGCCGCTCCCACCTGCAATATCGCCGCTCTCACGGCCACAAATTGGCCAGCCGCACGCCCACACTCGGTTAGAATACGCGCAACTTTTCCAGGTTCTTTAACATGGCCGGCCCATCCAAAATCCTGCAGGGTGAGCGCAATGCCGTGGGTTTGCGCTTCGCCATCGTCGCCGCGCAGTTCAACGCGCACGTGGTGGAGCGCCTGCTGGACGGCGCCTTGCGCATGCTCGCCGAGGAAGGTGCGCGTGCCGACAATGTGGATGTGATTCGTGTGCCGGGCGCTTTCGAGATTCCGCTGGCGGTAAAACAGGCGGCCGTCGCTCGTCGCTATGCTGCGGTTATCGCGCTCGCTGCGGTGATTCGCGGCGAGACGCCGCATTTCGATTACGTGGCGAATGAATGCGCCCGTGGCGTCATGCAGGTGATGCTGGATACCGGCGTTCCGGTCGGCTTCGGCGTGCTTACTTGCGACACCCTGGAGCAGGCGCAGGCGCGCGCCGGGGGTGCGGCCGGCAACAAGGGCACGGACGCTGCGCGCGCAGCCATCGAGATGGCCGGCTTGCTGCAACGCCTGGCGAGTTGACATGGAGAAAGGCAGTTCTCGGGGGGCGCGCGCACGCTCACGCGCCCGGCGGCTGGCGTTGCAGGGTCTGTATCAGTGGCAGCTTTCGCATGCGCCGGCGCAGGAAATCAGCGCACAACTGCTCGCCGGCCGGAACCTGCGTGATACCGACAGCGAATATTTCGAGAGTTTGCTGGGCGCGGCGATTGCCGACTGCCCTGCGCTGGAAGCGTTGTTCAGTCACCACCTGGATCGGCCGCCGGTACAACTTGATCCTGTGGAACGCGGCATTCTGCTGCTCGGTGCCTGTGAGCTAAAATCGCACCCCGAAGTGCCCTACCGGGTGGTACTCAATGAAGCGGTGGAACTCGCAAAGAGATTCGGCGCCGACGATGCCCACAAGTACATCAACGCGGTGCTGGAGCGCGTGTGTCGCGAAGTACGCAGCGCGGAATTCGAACGTGGATCTTGAACAGAGCAGAATTTTTCTTTTCCTCACCCTTTCAGGCTGCGCATTCCTGCTCCGTCTGAAAGCCCTGGGCGGCCATCCATAGCCGCCCGCTCGCCGCGTTGCGGCTCGTCCTCTCCCCGAAGGGGAGAGGCGGGTAAGTAAACAGCGATCTGCATATGAATGAGTTTGAGCTGATCCAGGAGTTTTTTTCCGGCAAGTCTCCAAGCCGCAAGGACGTGATTCTCGGTATCGGAGACGATGCCGCCATCTTGCACGTACCGGACGGCATGCAAGTCGTGGCCACCGTGGACACGCTGGTCGAGGGCGTGCACTTCCCCGCCGGTCTGTCCGCCGAAGACATCGGACATCGCTCGCTGGCGGTTTCGCTGAGCGATGTCGCGGCCATGGGCGCGGAGCCGGCATGGGCGTTGCTGGCGCTGACTTTGCCAAACGCGAATGAAAAATGGCTGACGGATTTCACGCGCGGCTTCCTGGCGCTCGCACAACGTCACGCGGTGGCGCTGGTGGGCGGCAATCTGGCGCGCGGCCCCTTGAGCGTCACCGTCACCGCGCACGGGTTGGTGCCCAACGGTGCGGCGTTGACGCGCAGCGGCGCCAGACCCGGCGACCATATTTACGTCAGCAGCGAACTCGGTGCGGCGGCGGCGGGGCTGCGGCTGATCCGCAACCGCATCGAACCGGAAGCCGGTGAACGCTTGCGTACGCGGTTTGCGCAACCCGAACCGCGTATCGCGCTCGGCCTGGCGTTGCGCGGTCTGGCCAACGCCTGCATCGACATTTCGGACGGCTTCTTTGCGGATCTGGCGCACGTTCTGCGGAGCAGCGGCGCGGGTGCCGAGGTGAATGTGGATACACTGCCACTCGCAGCCGAAGCGGTGGAACTGCTCGGCCGTGCCGAGGCGCGCCAGTTGGCGTTTGCCGGCGGGGATGATTACGAATTATGTTTTTGCATGCCGCCCGCGCGGCTAGCACAATTGCAGCAACGCCTGGGCAAGGTGAACTGTCCGGTAACGCAGGTAGGGGTGGTGACCGCGGAGCAATCCCTGCGCTGTCTGCAAACCGATGGAACCCGGTGGGTTCCGGACGCGGATACCTCGGGTTATCGGCACTTCAAATAAGAAACCGCATGCACGAACGTCTGACTGCACGCCAGGTTTACCGTAATCCCATTCATCTTCTGGCCCACGGTTTCGGCAGCGGCTTGGTGCCGCGCGCGCCAGGCACCGCGGGCACGCTGGTGGGTGTGATTATCTTTGTATTGCTGACGCCCGTGCCGGACTGGCTCTACTGGCTGATTACCGCGCTGCTGTTCGTGCTCGGGATTTTTGTCTGCGGCTACTCGGCCCGGAAACTGGGTGTGGAGGATCCGGGTGCCGTCAACTGGGACGAGGTGGTGGGGTACCTCATCACCATGGCGGTCATGCCGCACGCCCTGCTGGAGCGCAGCGGCTGGCTGTGGATTTTGCTGGGGTTTGTGCTGTTCCGAGCCTTTGACATCCTCAAGCCTTGGCCGATCCGCTGGTTTGACCGCAACGTCGGCGGGGGCATCGGCATCATGCTGGATGATCTGGTGGCGGCGATTCCGTCCGCCGTGGTGCTGTACATCCTGCATTTGGCGTTACCCGTCTGGTGACGCGCTGGACATGATGCGCCAAGGACGGTAAAAAAGGCTGTTAGCAACCTATGGAGAGCACATGAACGCCCCCGAAAAACTCGGCAAGTTTGTGGTCGCCCAGGAGCTTGGGCGTGGCTCCACGGGCACGGTTTATCTTTGCCACGATTCCTTCCTCGGCAAGGATGTGGCCATCAAGGTGTACAGCTTCGACGCCGGGACCGACGAGAAAACTGTCCAGACCCGCCGCAAGCTGTTCTTCAACGAGGCCTATCTCGCCGGCAAGATGAATCACCCGAACATCCTGCCGATTTACGACGCCGGCGAGGATGGCGGCCATTGCTACGTGGTCATGGAGTATGTGCGCGGAGCCCAGCCGCTCACCTTGTTCTGCCGCGCGGGCAACCTGTTGCCGGTGCGCAAGATCGTGGAAATCATCTTCAAGTGTGCCAAGGCGCTGGATTATGCGCACCGCAAGGGCCTGGTGCACCGCGATATCAAGCCCGGCAACATCATGATGACGGCGGACGGCGACGTGCGCATCGTGGATTTCGGCGTTGCGCACATGGCCGGCAACGACGGTGGACAGCTCAAGGGCCTGGTGGGCTCACCGAGCTACATGGCGCCGGAGCAGATGCGCCAGCAGCCCTCGACGGTGCAGACTGACCTGTATTCGCTGGGCGTGGTCATGTATGAACTGCTCACCGGTAAACGGCCGTACTACGGCAACAATCTGGCACGCCTCGTGCACCAGATCATCTATGCCACGCCGCCGCCGGTGCACACTCTGCGGGCGGACGTGCCGCCGGTGCTGGAAGACATCGTAGACAAATCCCTGGACAAGGACGTGATGCGCCGCTATCAGACCGGCCTGGAGTTCGCCACCGATCTCACGCGCGCGGTGCGTACGCTCGACAAGCTCTCCGAGGAACTGGCTGAGCAGGAGCGTTTCAATATTCTGCGCCGCCTGGCATTTTTCGAGGATTTCAGCTATCCGGAGGTCTACGAAGTGCTGCAGGCCAGCCGCTGGCAGAGCTACGGCCCCGGCGAAAGCGTGGTGACCGAGGGCGAACTGGACGACTGCTTCCTGGTGATGGTGCTTGGCAGCGCGGATGTGCGCCGCGGCGGCCAGGTTATCGGCAGACTGTCCGAGGGCGATTGCTACGGCGAGGCGCCCTACCTGCCCGAGAGGCGCGCGATGGCGGGCATCGTCGCGGTGACACCCATGAGCGTGTTGCGCGTGAATGCCACGCTCATCGAGCAGGCATCCACGCAGTGCCAGTTGCGTTTCCACAAGATGTTCCTGAGGGCTCTGATCGAGCGCTTGGCACACGGGCGCAAAGGCGAGGCCGCGGCACCCAAACCGCAGGCGGTTACGCAGAAGAATTGAGCCTCGGGATCCGGGTAGGCGGCGCGCGTCGGCAATGACGCCGCGGCTGTAGAGAAATAGAGCCGGACGCATCGCTACGTCCGGCCCGCAGTTTCAGCAAACCGGGTATACGGCAAATCCAGCAGCAAATTGCTCGCGTTGACTGAGCCCCGGCCGGTGGGATGATCCCAGAAGGCGTCGGCATTGAACGCGCCGTTGCTGCCCGACGTGTCGCTGGGGAAGCGGCGGGCGGGAATCCCGAATGGGCTTATTTCAGGCCGCGGGATGCGTCACAGTCGCGGCGGTGCATCCTTGTCCTTTTCCACCATGGCATAAGCCGAATGATTGTGGATGGATTCGAAGTTCTCCGACTCGACGGTGTAGGCGCGGATACGCTCGTCGGCGTTGAGCCGCATCGCGATGTCGCGCACCATGTCTTCCACGAACTTGGGATTGTCGTAAGCGCGCTCGGTGACGAACTTCTCGTCCGGACGTTTCAGCAGGCCGTATAACTCGGACGACGCTTCGCGTTCCACGATGTCAATGAGCTCTTCCAGCCAGACGAAACCGCGGGTTCTGCAGCTCACGGTCACGTGCGAGCGCTGGTTGTGCGCGCCGTAGGCGGAGATTTCCTTCGAACACGGGCACAGGCTGGTGACCGGCACCACGATCCTGATGCGCAGGCAGTTCTGGTCGTCACGGCGCTCGCCGATGAAGGTCACGTCATAGTCGAGCAGGCTCTGTACGCCGGACACCGGCGCCTTTTTGGTGATGAAATACGGGAAACGCATCTCGATATGGCCGGAGCGTGCTCCCAGCCGCTCGGTCGTCTCCGTGATCATTTCCTTGAAGGATTCTACGGTGATTTCGCGCTCGTAGTGGTTGAGGATTTCCACGAAACGCGACATGTGCGTGCCCTTGAAGTTGTGGGGCAGGTCCACGTACATGGCAAAGGTCGCGATGGTGTGCTGTTCGCCGCCCGAGCGTTCGCGTACGCGGATGGGATAGCGGATTTCCTTGATGCCCACCTGATTGATGGGAATACGGCGTGTGTCGGCGCTGGCCTGCACGTCGGCGATCGCGAGGATTTTGGCCTGCTTGGCCGGCTGGTTGGGCGTCATCGACAAATCCTCCATCGGGCGTGAATCGCGGCGCGCTCAGCGGTGCCCGCTGTATTTGGAGTCGCGACCGGGGAATTCCAGTGGGACCGCAGCGCAGTTTGCGGCAATTTGCGGACTGCGTTGGCTAGGATACTCAAGACCTGGGAAAAGTCCACCGCCGCGTGGCCACGCGCCATGCGTGCTTGTAGGGGTGTTGTGCCGCCAGCCACTCATCCAGCGAGCGACGCACACCGACCGCATCCAGACCGGCATCCTTGAGGCAGTCTTCGCGCGACCCATGGTCCACGAAGCGGTCGGGGATGCCGATGTGCAGCGTGGGTTTGTGCAAGTCGTGGGTGACCAGCAATTCACTCACCGCGCTGCCGGCACCGCCGGCGACCGCGTTGTCTTCCAGGGTGACGATCAGGTCGTGGCTGTCGGCGAGGTCCAGGATCAATTTCTCGTCCAGCGGCTTCACGAAGCGCATGTTGACCAGCGTGGCATCGAGCTCCTCGGCACTCGGCCAGGCCATGTCCACCATGGCGCCAAACGCCAGCAACAGGAGTTTTTTGCCTTCGCGACGCACCTCGGCTTTGCCGATGGGCAGCGCATGCATCTCGCGTTCGATGGTCACGCCCGGCCCGCGGCCGCGCGGATAGCGCACCGCGCTCGGCTGGTTGAGCGTCATGCCGGTGTAGAGCATCTGGCGGCATTCGTTCTCGTCGGCCGGCGCCATCAATACCACGTTCGGCAGGCAGCGCATGTAGGTAAAATCGAAGCTGCCGGAATGCGTGGGGCCGTCGGGTCCCACGAGTCCTGCGCGGTCAATGGCAAACAGCACCGGCAAATTCTGCAGCGCCACATCATGCACCAGCTGGTCGTAAGCACGCTGCAGGAACGTGGAATAAATCGCCACGACCGGCTTGAGTCCGCCGCAGGCCATGCCCGCGGCCAGCGTCACCGCATGCTGCTCGGCGATGCCCACGTCAAAATAACGCTCGGGAAACTGTTTCTGGAACTCCACCAGCCCCGAGCCTTCGCGCATCGCGGGCGTGATCGCCACCATGCGCGGCTCCTGTGCCGCCATGTCGCACAGCCACTGGCCGAACACGTCGGAATAATTCGGGCTGGGCGCGGGTTTGGAGTGGATCTTGCCGGTGACCGCGTCGAAGGCACCTGGGCCGTGCCATTTGATCGGATCCTTTTCCGCCGGCGCGTAACCCTTGCCCTTGCGCGTGACGATATGCAGCAGCTGCGGGCCCTTGAGCGCGCGCATGTTGCGCAGAGTCTTCATCACCGTGTAAACATCGTGTCCGTCGATGGGCCCGATGTAGTTGAAGCCCAGTTCCTCGAACAGCGTGCCCGGCACCACCATGCCCTTGAGGATTTCCTCGGAGCGCCGCGCCCATTCGCGCACCGGCGGCATGATGGACAGGGCTTTCTTGCCGCCTTCGCGCAACTGCGAATACAGCCGCCCCGACAGCACCTTGGCAAAGTAGTTGGAGAGCGCACCGACGTTGCCGGAAATGGACATGTCGTTGTCGTTCAGCACCACCAGCAGGTTGGCGTCCAGGCTGCCGGCGTGGTTGAGCGCCTCGAAAGCCATGCCGGCGGTCATGGCGCCGTCGCCGATCACCGCCACCACGCGGCGGTCTTCGCCCTTTTGTCTGGCGGCAAGCGCCATGCCGAGCGCGGCGCTGATGCTGGTCGAGGAATGGCCCACGCCGAAGGTGTCGTAAGGGCTCTCGGCGCGCTTGGGAAAGGGCGCGAGGCCGCCCCATTTACGGATGGTGTCCAGGCGGTCGCGGCGCCCGGTGAGCACCTTGTGCGGATAGGCCTGGTGGCCCACGTCCCACACCAACCGGTCTTCGGGCGTATTGAATACGTAATGCAGTGCCACCGTCAGCTCTACCACGCCCAAGCCGGCGGCGAAATGACCGCCGATGTGGCTGATGGTTTCGATCTGGAAGGCACGCAACTCGTCCACCACTTTCTGCAGCTCGCTCTCGGGCAGGGCGCGCAGATCGGCGGGTGAGTTCAGATGTGAGAGCAGCGGATAATTCGACAAATCGGTCATCGCGGCTCCCTTGCGGTCCCTTTCATCTGACGTACCTTTTTGCATTATAGCTTCCCGACGCGCGGCAGGCTCAATGCTTGCGGGTAACAATATATTCGGATAACCAGGCAAGCGGTTTCGCGGCCTCGCCAAAGGGCTTGAGCGCCTCCAGCGCCGCGTGGTGCAGGTCCTGGGCGCGCTGACGCGATTCCTCCAGCCCCAGCACGCTCGGATATGTGGGTTTGTTGAGCGAGGCGTCCGCGCCCGCCCGTTTGCCGAGCGCCGCGGTTTCGCCTTCCACGTCCAGGATGTCGTCGTGAATCTGAAAGGCCAGACCGACGCATTTGGCGTAGCGGTCGAGCGCGGTTTGCTTTTCCGCAGTCAGGCCGGGAATGCATTGTGCCGCGAGCAGCACACTCACGCGGATGAGCGCGCCGGTCTTGTGAATGTGCATGAGTTCCAGTTCGGCGAGGCTCAGCGACTTGCCGATGGCATCCATGTCCATGGCCTGGCCGCCGGCCATGCCGGCTGCACCACTCGCCACCGCCAGGCTGTGCAGCATTTTGACGCGCGCGGCTGGGGAGGCCGTCATGCGCGGGTCCTCGGCCAGAATCTGGAACGCCAGCACTTGCAGGGCGTCGCCCGCGAGGATTGCCGTGGCTTCATCGAAGGCCTTGTGGCAGGTGGGCCGACCGCGGCGCAGGTTGTCGTCGTCCATGGCCGGCAGGTCATCGTGGATCAGGGAGTAGGCGTGAATGATCTCCACCGCGGCCGCCGGGCCGTCCAATTGGTCGCGCGCCGCACCCAGCACCTCACCGGTGGCGTACACGAGCAGCGGACGCATGCGCTTGCCGCCACCCAGGACGGAGTAGCGCATTGCCTGATGCAGCCGCTGCGGAGGTTTGTCCGCCGCCGGCAGCCAATGGTCGAGCACTTGCTCAAGGTGCGCACAGTATTCCGGCACACGCTCCTGGAACGGCGCCACGGACTATTCGTCCCTGCTTTCGAAAGGCGCCAGTTTCTGCTGGTCTGCGTTTTGCACCAGCATTTCCACCTTGAGTTCCGCTTTTTTGAGTGCCGTTTGGCAGAGGCGGGTGAGCACGATCCCGCGTTCAAAATGCTTGAGCGCCGCGTCCAGGCTAAGGTTGCCCTTTTCCAGCGCCGCCACGATTTTTTCCAGTTCCTTGAGCGCGGTCTCGAATTCCGGGGCGTCGGGTTTGGGGCTTGGGGCCACGGTGATCTCCTGTGTGCGTCGAAAGTTACACGCCGCTGCTGGCTCGGTCAACGCAGCGGTGCCGGTTGACAGGCGGCATGCCGGAGGCTACATTGAACTTCAATTTTAGACTTGGTCTAAACGCAGTCGGGCCTCGGTCCGATGCGAGAATGCGTCAAGCCCACACGAGGAAATCACCATGAGCAAGCTTAAAGGCAGCAAGACCGAGGAAAACCTCAAGCACGCCTTCGCCGGCGAATCCCAGGCCAACCGCCGCTACCTGTATTTCGCCGCCAAGGCCGATGTGGAAGGTTACAACGATGTCTCCGCCGTGTTCCGCTCCACCGCGGAAGGCGAAACCGGGCACGCTCACGGCCATCTGGAATACCTGGAGCAGGTAGGCGATCCGGTGACCGGACTGCCGATCGGTCCGACCGGCAGCAACCTCAAGTCCGCCATTGCCGGCGAGACCTATGAGTACACCGACATGTACCCCGGCATGGCCAAGACGGCCCGCACCGAGGGCTTCACGGAGATCGCGGACTGGTTCGAGACGCTGGCCAAGGCCGAGCGCTCGCACGCCAACCGCTTCCAGAAATCCCTGGACAGCCTCGGCAAGTAAGCCGCCTGTGTGCTGAATCCCGGGGGGCGCGGCCGCATCCCCGGGATTCCCGTCTATGAGCGTTGCCAGGACCGCGGAGGTATTCGTGGCGCAAGAAGGTGGTCTCAAGGCTCCCCACCGCCATCATCTGGACTGGCAGAGCGACGATTTCTGGAACGAAGCGGCGTTGCTCAAGGAAATGGAGCGCGTTTTTGACATCTGCGCCGGATGTCGCCGCTGCTTCAACCTGTGCAATTCGTTCCCCACCCTGTTCGATGCGGTGGATGCCACCCCCGAGGGCGAGGTCGCCCATGTGGATCACAAGACCTTCTGGGAGGTCGTGGATCACTGCTATCTCTGTGATCTGTGTTTCATGACCAAGTGTCCCTACGTGCCGCCGCACCCCTGGAACGTGGATTTCCCGCATCTCATGCTGCGCGGCAAGGCCTGGAAATTCAAAAACCACGGTGCCAGCGTGCGCGACAAAATCCTGTCCGCGCCGGAAAAGCTCGGCAATTTCCTCGGTATCCCGATCGTGGCGCAAACGGTAAACGCGGCGAACAAAAATCGTGCGGTGCGCACGCTGGTGCAGGGCGTTGTCGGTGTGCACGCGGACGCGGTGGTGCCGGAGTTTCACAGCAACACCGCGCGCAAGCGCCTTAAGAATCACACGCCGTCTGCGGTGGACGCAAAGCCGGCCGAAGGCACGCGCGGCCGGGCGGCGATTTTTCTCACCTGTTATGGCAATCGCAATCATCCCGCACTGGTCACCGATCTGCTCGCAGTGCTGGAGCATAACGGCATTCCCACGCGCCTCACGCCGCAGGAGCATTGCTGCGGCATGCCCAAGCTGGAACTCGGCGATTTCGAGACCATCCGCAAGAACAAGGAGACCAATATCCCGATGCTGGCAAAGCTGGTGGACGAGGGCTGGGATATCGTGGCGCCGATTCCATCCTGCGTGCTCATGTTCAAGCAGGAACTGCCGCACCTGTTCCCGGAGGATGCCGATGTCAAGAAGGTCCAGGAGAACATCTACGATCCGTTCGAGTATCTGATGTTGCGGCACAAAGCCGGCAAGCTCAGAACCGATTTCAAGCAGGCTCTCGGCCAGGTGATGTATCACGTGCCCTGCCACCAGCGCGTGCAGAACATCGGCCTCAGGACCAGGCAGCTGCTCGAACTGGTGCCCGGAACAACCGTTCGGGCCATCGAGCGCTGCTCGGGTCATGACGGCACCTATGCGGTCAAGCGTGAATTTCACGAGATCTCCATGAAAATCGGCCGGCCGGTGATGCACCAAATTGCCGCATCGGGCTGCGACCACTATTTCAGCGACTGCCCCATGGCGGCCGAGCAGATTCAGAACGGCCTCCCGGACCGGCGCATTCCCGAATCGGCCTTCCAGCTCCTGCGCCTTGCGTACGGCATATAAAGAGTTCGTCGGGCGCGGGGTGGGAATATGCAAAAACTGACCCGTGAGGATCTGTGGAGCCTGGAAGACTACGCGCAGAAGCGCGATGCGTTCCGCCGCCAGCTTATCGAACACAAGCGCGTCCGCAGCCTGCAGGTGGGACCGGATGTGCGCCTGCTGTTCGAAGACCGCCTGACGATGCAGTACCAGATACAGGAAATGTTGCGCTCCGAGAGGATATTCGAGCCCCAGGGTATCCAGGACGAACTCGATACCTACAATGCCCTGATACCGGACGCCGGCAACCTCACGGCAACCATGATGATCGAATTTGAAAACGTGGCTGAACGTCAGCAGGCACTCGCCCGGTTCGTGGGTATCGAAGACCGGGTATGGCTGCAAGTCGCGGGGAGTAAACGAGTAAATGCGGTAGCCGACGAGGACATGGACCGCAGCACGGATGACAAGACGTCCAGCGTACACTTTCTGCGCTTCGAGTTGACGGCGCCCATGGTGAGTGCGCTCAAAAACGGCGCGGTGCTGAGCGCGGGCATCGAACACACCAATTACAGCTACACGCTTGCCGCAATTCCCGCCGAGCTGCGCGCGAGCCTAATGGCCGACCTTTCCTGACTGCGGGACACGGCGGGATTCAGTTAAAATTCCCGGCCACTGGCGCCTTCCCCGCGCCCCCGGACGAAATCACCCAGACGCATGAGCGCCAAATACAACGCGGCTGACATCGAGGTATTGTCCGGCCTGGACCCGGTCCGCCGGCGGCCGGGTATGTACACCGACACCAGCCGTCCCAACCATCTCGCCCAGGAAGTCATAGACAATTCGGTGGACGAAGCCATTGCCGGCTTCGCGAAAAAGATCGAGGTGATCCTGCACAAGGACGGCTCGCTGTCGGCCAACGACGACGGTCGCGGCATGCCGGTGGACGTGCATCCCAAGGAAAAACTCACCGGCGTGGAGCTGATCCTCACGCGCCTGCACGCGGGCGCCAAGTTTTCCGACAAGCATTACCGTTTCTCCGGCGGCCTGCACGGTGTGGGCGTGTCGGTAGTCAACGCGCTGTCCAGCAAACTCGAGGTCTGGGTGCGGCGCAACGGCAAGAATTACCACATGGCCTTCAAGGACGGCAAGCGCGTCGGCAAGCTGGAAGAACAGGGCGCCGCGGGTCAGGCGCGTACCGGTACGCGCCTGCGCTTCTGGCCGGATCCGAAGTACTTCGATTCAGCGAAATTTTCCATTCCCAAACTCAAACACGTGCTGCGCGCCAAGGCGGTGCTGTGCCCCGGACTCACCGTCAAGTTCATCAACGAGCAGACGCTGGAAAAAGACGAATGGCAGTATCACGGCGGTCTCAAAGATTACCTGCTTGAATTCCTCGAAGGCCATGAGTTTGTCCCGGATGATCCTTTTACCGGCGGCGTGGAAGCGGAAAAGGAGGCGGCCGAATGGGCGGTCGCCTGGCTGCCGGACGGCGGCGAGGTTTTTGCCGAGAGCTACGTGAACCTGATTCCCACGGTGCAGGGCGGCACGCACGTGAACGGCCTACGCACCGGGCTCACGGACGCGGTGCGCGAGTTCTGCGAGTTCCGCAATCTGGTGCCGCGCGGCGTGAAGCTTGCGCCCGAAGACATCTGCGACCGCGCGGCCTACGTGCTGTCGGTGAAAATGAGCGATCCGCAGTTTTCCGGTCAGACCAAGGAGCGTCTTTCGTCCCGCGAATCCGCTGCTTTTGTATCCGGCATCATCAAGGATGCGCTGGCGCTCTGGCTCAATCAGCACACCGAAGCCGGCGAGCAGATCGCGCAACTCGCGATCGAGAACGCCCAGCAGCGCCTCAAGCTCAGCAAGCAGGTGGCGCGCAGGAAGATCACCAGCGGTCCGGCATTGCCCGGCAAACTCGCGGACTGCACCAGCGGCGAGCCGGAACGCAGCGAATTGTTCCTGGTGGAAGGCGATTCCGCCGGCGGCTCGGCCAAACAGGCGCGCGACCGCGAATTCCAGGCCATCCTGCC
>DATEJV010000159.1:0-7562 GCA_035277745.1 Gammaproteobacteria bacterium
ACCGAGTCGTACAGCCCGGCCGTGCGCAGCTCATCTATATATACGGCATCCGCACGCCGCAGTAGATCGGCGTATTCCTTCTTGACTTCGCCGAGGATACGCACGCCGAGACCCGGGCCGGGGAACGGGTGACGATACACCATCGCGTGCGGCAGTCCCAGCTCCAGGCCGATCTTGCGCACCTCGTCCTTGAACAGTTCGCGCAGCGGTTCGATGAGCTTGAGATGCATGCGCTCCGGCAGGCCGCCGACATTGTGATGGGACTTGATGACGTGCGCCTTGTCGCTCGCGGCCGCCGACTCGATGACATCCGGATAAATGGTGCCCTGGGCCAACCAGCGCACGTCTTTGAGCTTCGCGGCCTGCTCCTCGAACACTTCGATGAACAGCCCGCCGATGATCTTGCGTTTCTGTTCCGGATCGGTAATGCCCTTCAATGCAGCCAGAAAACGGGCTTCTGCATCCACGCGGATCACGCGCACGCCCATGTGCCGCGCGACAGTGTCCATCACCTGATCGCCCTCGTCGAGGCGCAACAGTCCGGTATCCACGAATACGCAGGTCAACTGCTCGCCGACGGCCCGGTGCAACAACGCCGCCACCACCGCGGAGTCCACGCCGCCGGAGAGCGCCAGCAATACCTTGCTGCTACCGACTTGCTCGCGCACGCTGCACAGACTGTCCTCGATGATGCGCGCGGGATTCCACAGCGGCCGGCATGCGCACAACTCCAGGACAAAACGCCGCAGAACGGCCAGGCCCTGGCGCGTCTGCGTGACTTCCGGGTGGAACTGCACGCCGTAGAAATGCCGCGCATCGTCGGCCATGGCGGCGCAGGCCTGGTCCTGGGAATTACCGGTGCGCACAAAGCCCGTTGGCAGCGCGGTCACGGAATCGCCGTGATTCATCATCACTTCCAGCCGTGCGCGGCCCTGGCCGTCACGCGCGTCTTCAATTCCATCCAGCAGACGCGAGGGCGCGGTGACGGTCATGAATTCCACGCCGAACTCGCGCTGGGCTTCGGACCGCACTTGACCGCCAAGCTGCGCGGCCATGTCCTGCATGCCGTAGCAGATACCGAGCACCGGCACGCCGAGTTCGAACACCGCACGCGGCGTCTTGGGCGTGGCCTCGCCCACCACCGATTCCGGTCCGCCCGAGAGGATCACACCGCGCGGCGCAAATTCCCGCAGCGCCTGCGCGCCCAGGTCCGGCGTGAGGATTTCACAGTACACGCCGATCTCGCGCACGCGGCGCGCAATCAACTGCGTCCACTGCGAGCCGAAATCCAGGATCAGGATGCGGTCGGAATGGATATCAGAAGCGTTCATAGTGCTGCGTGCTGCATGCAAAAAGTGCGGCTGAATGTTTTGGCTTTATACGCAGCGCTCAGCACCTGGAACGCAGCACTGGTTTTACTCTGTTCGGTAATTGGGCGCTTCCTTGGTAATGGTCACGTCATGCACGTGGCTCTCGCGCATGCCGGCGCCCGTGATGCGTACAAATTCCGGCGCGGTGCGCATCTCGTCAATGTTGCGGCATCCGGTGTAGCCCATGCTCGAACGCAGCCCGCCCACGAGCTGGTGAATGATGGCCGTCACCGGGCCCTTGTACGGCACGCGCCCCTCGATGCCCTCGGGCACCAGTTTTTCGATTTCCTCGGTCGGATCCTGGAAATAGCGGTCGGCCGAACCCTGCTTCTGTGCCATGGCGCCGAGCGAGCCCATGCCGCGATAGGACTTGTAAGAACGGCCCTGGTACAACTCGACCTCGCCGGGCGCCTCCTCGGTGCCTGCGAACAACCCGCCGATCATCACCGCATAGGCGCCGGCCGCGAGCGCCTTGGCCACGTCACCCGAATAGCGGATGCCGCCGTCCGCGATCAGCGGCACGCCCGACTTCGCCAGTGCCTTGGCCACGTTGGCGACCGCGGTGATCTGCGGCACGCCCACGCCCGCGACGATGCGCGTGGTGCAAATCGAACCCGGTCCGATGCCGACCTTCACGCCGTCCGCGCCGGCATCCACCAGCGCCTTGGCCGCCGCGGCAGTGACGATGTTGCCGCCGATTACCGGCACGTTCTTGTGATGCTTCTTGATGTCACGCACGCGCTTGAGCACGCCCACGCTATGGCCGTGCGAGGTATCCACCACCATCACGTCCACGCCGGCTTCCACCAGGGCCGCGACGCGCGCGTCGGTGTCGCCGCCGGTGCCGACCGCCGCGCCCACGCGCAGCCGGCCGTGCTCATCCTTGCAGGCGTTGGGATAATCCCGGGCCTTCTGGATGTCCTTGACCGTGATCATGCCGCGCAGCTGGTATTTGTCGTTCACTACCAGCACTTTTTCGATGCGGTGCTTGTGCAGCTTTTCCAGAATCTCCTCCTTGTCCGCACCTTCCTTGACGGTCACCAGGCGGTCCTTGCCGGTCATGATCCTGCCGATGACTTCGTTGTAGCGCGTCTCGAAGCGCAGGTCGCGGCTGGTGACAATGCCGACCAAGCGCTCGCCCTCGACCACCGGCACCCCGGAGATGTTGTGCGCGTGGGTGAGCTTGAGCACCTCGCCCACGGTCATGTCGGGGGTGACCGTGATCGGGTCCTTGATCACGCCGCTCTCGAATTTCTTCACCGCGCGCACCTGACGCGCCTGCTCTTCGGGCGTCATGTTCTTGTGGATGATGCCGATGCCGCCTTCCTGGGCCATGGCGATGGCGAGCCGCGCCTCGGTAACCGAGTCCATGGCGGCTGAAACCAGCGGAATATTGAGCGTGATGTGACGGGTGAGGCGGGTTTTGAGTTCGACGTCGCGCGGCAGGATTTCGGAATACGCCGGCACCAGCAAAACGTCGTCGAAGGTAAGGGCTTCCTGGAGAATGCGCATGGCGGTTCCCGGCCGGTAGGAAGCGCGCAATTATAGTCGTTTGTGGGAGCGCGGGTAAACCGAGACACCCGCCGGACGCTTTCACGCCGCCGACGCCACGGCTATCATGCGGCATGGTCACGACGCAGGGCAGCCTGGAATTGGAAGCTCCGCAGAAGAAGCGGATATTCACGGTCTCGCAACTCAACCGTGAAGCCCGGCTGCTGATCGAAGGCGGCTTGCCGCTCATCTGGGTGGAAGGCGAGATTTCCAACCTCTCGCGTCCGCCCTCTGGCCATGTGTATTTCTCCCTCAAGGACTCCGCAGCCCAGGTGCGCTGCGCCATGTTCCGCGCGCGCGCCGGCCTGCTGCGCTTCCAGGCCGGCGATGGCCTGCAGGTACTGGTGCGCGCCCGCGTGAGCCTCTACGAGGCACGCGGCGATTTCCAGTTGATTGTCGAACACATGGAAGAGGCCGGCCACGGGGCACTGCAGCGCGCCTTCGAGGAACTCAAGCAAAAGCTCGCCAAAGAAGGCCTGTTCGCCGCCACACATAAACTGCCGTTGCCAGCGGTGCCGCGCGTCATCGGTGTCATCACTTCGCCCACGGGCGCCGCCATCCGCGATGTGCTGAGCGTAATCCGCCGCCGCTATGCATTGGCGCGCGTCGTCGTCTATCCGGTGCCGGTGCAGGGTGAAGGCGCCGCCCATAAAATCGCCAACCTGATCCGCACCGCGTCCGCGCGTGCCGAGTGCGACGTGCTGATCCTCGCACGCGGCGGCGGTTCGCTCGAAGACCTGTGGGCCTTCAATGAGGAAGTCGTGGCGCGCGCCATCTATGCATGCACGATTCCACTGGTAAGCGGCGTGGGCCATGAGATTGATTTCACCATCGCGGATTTCGTCGCGGACCTGCGCGCGCCCACGCCCACCGGCGCCGCGGAACTGGTCACACCCGACGGCGACGCCTGGATGCGCACGCTGGACGACAGCGGCCGGCGTTTGCTGCGCGCCGCACGCGAACAACTGGACGCATTACGCGAGCGCGTTGCATGGTGTGAGCAACGCCTGCAACAACTGCACCCCGCGCGCATGCTGCGCGAACGCGCCCAGCGGCTGGATGAGCTGGAACTGCGCCTCAACCAGACGGTTCGCACCCGCTTGCAGGCGCGCAGCGCGCTGCTCGACACTCTGCGCGCCCGCCTGCACCGGCACAGTCCCGCACAAGCGCTCGCGGCACTGCGAAGTCGCGGCGAAGCTCTGGCGCAGCGCCTGCACTTCGCGGCCCTGCGGCATCTTGCGGAACTGCGCAACCGCTTGGACATCGCCGTACACACGCTCAACAGCGTAAGCCCCCTGGCCACGCTGGAACGCGGTTACGCCATCGTGAGCGACGCCATGAGCGGCACGGTACTCGCATCCGTACATCAGGCGCGCGCTGGTCAGAAAATTCACGCGCGCCTCGCGGACGGCAGCATTTCGGCCAAAGTAAATGCCGTGACCAAAGCGAGTACCAAATGATCTGCATCCCGAGACCGGCGCCTCCTGAGAAGCCCACTCATTACTCAAAATCCCCCCTCACCCCCCTTTTACAAAGGGGGGTGCGCTGCATGCGCGGGGGGATTTTCAGCAGTTGTTTCTTGTGGGTGCTTGCCGGAATTTTGGCGGGCGGAACGCTTCCGCTCAGCGCCTACGCTACGGCGCTGCCGATAAACGAGCCGGTGCCGGGCGGTGTGGTGGTCATGCAGTTGCCGCCGGCCGGTAGAGCGCCGCGCGTACAGTTCGATGGCCGCCGCATCATGGTGGTCAGGCATGACGGACGCTGGTACGCGGTCGTCGGCGTGCCGCTGGCCACGGCACCTGGACAAAAAAACCTGAACGTCCGGCTTGCCGATCAGCCGCGCAGGCAACTGGATTTCACCATCGTGCCCAAGCAGTACCCCGAGCAGCAGCTCATCATCAAGAATCCCGAGCTCGTGAATCCGCCGGCGAGCGCGCTCGACCGCATCGAGCACGAACAGGCGCATCTCGAACACGTGCTCAACACCTGGACCGCAGACGCCGCGCCCGGACTGACTTTCATCTGGCCGGCGGACGGTCCGCAAACCAGCGGCTTCGGGCTGCGGCGCTTCTACAACGGCGAGGAGCGCAGCCGGCACACCGGCATAGACATCGGCGCACCCGAAGGTTCACCGGTGCGCGCGCCGGCGGACGGGGTGGTGGCGGACGCGGGCGACTACTATTTCTGCGGCAACACCCTGACCATTGATCTCGGTCAGGGCCTGTATAGTGTGTACTGCCATCTGAGCAAAATCCGCGTACACCGCGGCGTGCACGTGAAGCAGGGCGAAATTGTCGGCAATATCGGCGCCACCGGCCGCGCCACCGGACCGAACCTGCACTGGACCGTGAGCCTGAACGGCACACCGGTGGACCCGCATGCCTTCATCCCTGCGTCTGCAATGCCGTCCGCGCCGACGAAACAATAAATCAATATTGTGGGAGTGGCCGTCCCGGCCACGATGATCTTTGGAATCGCGATGGAGACCGTCGCTCCCGCAATATCGAATGATCACAGGCCCGCGAGAAAATCGCCTACCGCGGGCCGGAAGCGGTCCATATCCACCAGGAAGGAATCGTGACCCTGCTTTGAAGGCAGCGACAGGTATTGGGTCTCGATGCCGGTGCGCCGCAGCGCGTCGGCGAGCGCGCGCTGCTGATGCAGCGGGAACAGGATGTCGGTTTCCACGCCCACCACCAGCGCCTGCTGCAGTTTCAGGCGCTTGAAGGCCTTGTCCACGGTGCCGCCGTGTTCCGCGGCGTCGAACAGGTCCATGGCACGCGACAGATACAGATAGGAATTGGCGTCGAAACCGCCGACGAACGCGCGCGCCCGCGATTCCAGATACGACTCGACCTCGAACTCGATGCCGAACGGCTCATGTTCGGCGCTGTCGGCACGCTCGCGCCCGAAGCGTTCCAGCCATTCGCTGGCTGAGCGATACGACATCATCCCGAGCTTGCGGGCCAGGCGCATACCCGCGCGCGGTCCGTCACCGGGCGGATAATTTCCGCCCTGCCAGGCGCCGTCGCTGCGGATGAGTTCGCGCTGCAGCGAACGCACGGCGATGGCAAAGGGTTCCGAATGGGTGGCCGACGACAGGCTCACCAGCACTTCGGCCGCGGCCGGAAACAGCAGCGCATAGGCGAGCGCGCTCATGCCGCCGAGCGAGGCGCCGATCACCGCGCGCACGCGGCGGATGCCGAGTGCCTGCAGCGCAGCGTGCGCCGCAGCCGCAATGTCCTCGACCGTGAGCGTGGGAAAACCGAGCGCGTAAGGTTTGCCGTCAGCGGGATTGAGCGAGGACGGACCGGTGGAGCCGAAGCAACTGCCAAGCGAGTTTACGCACACGACGTGAAAGCGCTGCGTGTCGAGCGGCTTGCCCGGCCCGAGCATTTCCTCCCACCAGCCGGGAGTGGGATCCGCAGGTGAGGACGCGGCATGCGCCGAGGGCGAGAGCCCGGTGAACAACAGCAACACGTTGTCGTGATCCGGTGTCAGCTTGCCCCAGGTTTCGTACGCAATCTGCACGTCGCGCAGTTCGCCGCCGAGGTGCATGGCGAAAGTCCCCGGCAAAGACAGCAAGCGGCGCGCGGCATCACCCGCAGGTGCGGCCTCAGCGCTGTGCACGGTCAGTTTGGGTTGCATGCGCGTATTCTGCACGAGACATCGCGGGTGCGCCAATCGGGGCGGATAAATCCCCCTCTTTCGAACTTCGCGATCCTGCTTCGTCCAAAAGTCCAGGGCGGCCGTCCTGGCCGCCCGCTCAGCGCTATGCGCTTCGCCCCCCTTTATCAAGGGAGAGCAAAAAGATAGCCATTGTTGCCAGGATCGCGATTGCAAGTACACGGCGACAGCTTCTTGTCCCCTGCTTTGAAAAAGGAGGGCGAGCGGGCCACCATGGGCATAGCGCGAAGCGCTGTGCGGGAGACCAGGGATGGTCTCCCTGGACCTGTACACGGCGCAGGATGGCGGAGTGTACAGGACGGCCCTGGATTTTCAGGCGAAGCAGTAATGCACCGCCTGAAAAGGGAGGATTTCAGGGAAAATGAAACCCGAGCAAAAGCCAAGTCAAGCCGCCCACCACCACAAAGAACGGCACCGACCAGGCGTGAAACAAGAGCAGCATGCCGCGCTGGCGGCCGAGGCGCAGCGCAATCAGATTGGCGAGCGAGGCGATGCACACGCCAAAGCCGCCCACGTCCACCGCCCAGGCGATGGTGCCCCAGTCGTGCGAATAGCGCGACAGCAGGATCGCGGCCGGCACGTTGCTGATGATCTGCGAACTGAGCGCGCCCGCCAGATACAGCGAAGCGCGGTCCGCAAGATTCACGTACGCCAGCACCGGATACTCGGCCAGCCGGCCGAGATCGATGAACATCAGCACGAAGATCACGATCAGCGGCCAGTCAATGCGGCGTAGCAGCCGCGGAAACGCGGCCAGGAACACCGCCACGACCAGGACCAGGGCTACCGCCGTGAGTTGCAGGTCTGCCAGCGCCAGGAACGGTATATATAAGAGTGCCGAGGCCATCAGCAGGGGCCGCTGCACGCCCGGACTCGGCCCGTGCGGCTGCACATGGATGCGCACGGCGGGGAACGCCCAGGCGGTAAGCAGCAACAGGCACGCCATGGCAATCA
>DATEJV010000160.1:0-6442 GCA_035277745.1 Gammaproteobacteria bacterium
CGCCGGATCGAGAATGTCTATCAGACGGTGCGGCGCGACCGCAAGAACTTCCGGTCCGGGCTTGGCGGTGCCGATGTCCATGCCGCGATACACCATCGCGGAATCCACGCTGATGATGTCGCACGGAAAGCGCCGCACCAGCTCCACCGCCAGTGCGGTCTTGCCCGAGGCGGTGGGCCCCATGAGAAAAATTGCCGGTGGTAAAGGTTGCGCTGCCATAATCCGAAAATTTTATGGGCGGTGTAAGAGATGCCAGTCCGACCGAGAAGGATCTCTTGTCCCGCGCGGGATTTCACCCTCACCCCTCCCTCTCCCAAGGGGAGAGGGCGTGGCGGATTGGGAACCGGATTTACCGGCCACGTAGAAACAATTTATCCAGATCGGCCATGCCCAGGCGCGTCCAGGTGGGCCGGCCGTGATTGCACTGGTCGGCACGCGGCGTGCGTTCCATCTCGCGCAACAACGCATTCATCTCGGCAATCTCCAGCCGCCGGTGCGCGCGCACCGACGTGTGGCAAGCGCGGGTCGCGAGCACATGCTCGAGTGCCGCATGTATGCGCCGGCTCGTGCCGTGCTCGATCAGGTCCGCGAGCACGTCGCGCAACAACTGCGCCGCATCCTCGTCTTTGAGCAACACGGGGATTTCCCGGATCGCCAGGGATTCGGGGCCGCGGCGCTCGATCACGAATCCGCTGCGCGCCAGTTCCGGTGCGTACGTTTCCGCGCAGTCCGCTTCGGCGCGCGACACCGCGAGGCTTTGCGGCACGAGCAGCGGCTGCGAGGTCACCTGCCCGGACTCCAGAGCCGCTTTCATGCGCTCGTAGGTAATGCGCTCATGTGCGGCGTGCATGTCCACGAGCACCAGACCGTCGGCGGCCGCGGCGAGAATGTAAACGCCGTGCAGTTGCGCGAGCGCGTAACCGAGCGGCGGTACGCCCGCGGTCGCCGCGGGTTGGGCTGACGCCTGCGACGCTGCATGCAATTGCGCATAGGCCGCCATGTCTTCCGCCACGTGCAGCGGCATGGGCCGTTGCGTGTGGATGGCGGGCGCGGACTCCGGCGTGTCGCGCACGCCCGCGGTCGCGGGCGTCACCGTCTGCGGCGCGGTGCTCTTGAGCGCGGCTTCCACGGTGCGAAACACGTAGTCGTGCACCAGCCGGCCGTCGCGGAAGCGTACTTCATACTTGGCGGGATGCGCGTTCACGTCCACGCGCGCGGGATCGAGTTCCAGATACAGCACGTAGGCGGGATGGCGGCCGTGGAACAGCACGTCCTGATAGGCGAGCCTCACCGCGTGTGCCAGCAGCTTGTCGCGCACCATGCGGCCGTTGACATAGAAATACTGCAAATCCGGCTGACTGCGGGAATACGTCGGACGTGCGATCCAGCCGCGCAGGATCAGGCCGGTCATGGCCTGCCGCAGGTGCAGCGACTGCTGCACGAACTCCGGTCCCAGCAGCGCCGCCACGCGCTGCTCGTATTCGCGTGGTTCGCCGGCGGCATTGAGCGCGTACACGCCGCGGCCGTTGTGACGCGCGTGCAGCGCCACGTCCATGCGCGCCAATGCGAGACGCCGCAGCACCGTATCCACGTGCCCGAATTCGGTGGCTTCGCTGCGCAGGAATTTGCGCCGCGCCGGCGTGTTGAAAAACAGCTCGCGCACTTCGACGCTGGTGCCGACCGGATGCGGCAGCGGTGCCGGCGCGCCGTAATGGCCGTGACCGTCGCCTTCGATGCGCCAACCGTGTTCCTCATCCGCGGTGCGCGCAGTGAGGCTGAGGCGCGCGACCGCACCGATACTCGGCAGCGCCTCGCCGCGGAACCCCAGGGTGGCCACGCGTTCGAGATCGTCGAGGCTCGCGATCTTGCTGGTGGCGTGGCGCGCCAGCGCCAAGGCGAGTTCGTCGCGTGCAATGCCCTGGCCGTCGTCGCGCACGCGGATCAGGCGCACGCCGCCGGCTTCCAGTTCCACGTCAATGCGCGTGGCGCCGGCATCCAGGCTGTTCTCCAGCAGCTCCTTGACCACCGACGCCGGCCGCTCGATGACCTCGCCGGCGGCGATTTGGTTGACGAGCTGCGGGGGCAATGAGCGGATCGGCATACGGCACCGGCGCCTAGCTTACCGGCTCGCCCGGGCCGGAGAAAGGATGGAATCAGAAACTGCCGTTGCCGCTGGCAATCTCGTAGCTGTCGTCGGCGATCGCCGGCGCGTTGTGCTGCTGATGCTGGACCTTTTCCATGGCGAGTTCCGTGCCGGGCGGCGGATACTGGTCGAAGTAGTTGTGCACGCCGGTGAGGATCGCACTCGCGACCTTCTGCTGATACGCGGGGTTTTGCAGCTGGCGCGCTTCGCGTGGATTGCTGATGTAGTCGGTCTCCACCAGAATCGAGGGGATGTCCGGCGACTTGAGCACCACGAACGCCGCCTGCTGCACCTGATAGCGGTGCATGGAACCCATGCGCGCCAGCTGCTGTGCCACGCGCCCGCCGACTTCCAGGCTGGCCTTGATGGTCGCGGTCTGCGACAGGTCCAGCAGTACCGATGCCAGCATCGGGCTCTTGTCGGAGAGGTCCACGCCGCCCAGCAGATCCGAGTCGTTTTCGCGCTGCGCCAGCAGGCGCGCGTGTTCGCTGGTGGCGCCGTGCAGCGACAGCGCGTACACCGTGGCGCCGTCGGCATAATGATCGTGGGCCGCGTCGCAATGGATGGACACGAAGATATCGGCGTGCGCGGCGCGTGCGCGCTCGATGCGCTGGCGCAGCGTGAGGTAGTAATCCCCGTCGCGCGTCAGGAACGGCTTGAAACCCGGCAGCTTGGCCACCTGCGCCGCCAGACGGCGGGCGATCTGCAGGGTGATGGTTTTCTCCATGATGCCGTGCGGCCCGCGCGCCCCGGAATCAATGCCGCCGTGGCCGGCGTCTATCGCCACCACGATGTCGCGTCCGGTTTGCGGCACGGCCTTGCGTGCGGTGAGCACCGGCACGCGCGCGGTCGCCGGCGTATGCGGGTAGAGATCCACCACGAGTTGGGTTCCTGCGCTGGTGTTGCGCAGCAGGCTGCGCGGCGTGGTCTGCACCGTGGTATCCAGCACTACCCGCAAACCCGATTGGTTGCGGATACCGCTGCGCAAATCCTTGATCACGCCCTGTCCCGCAGGCAAGCCGGTCTGCAGCGCCGTGTTGTCCATGTCTATCACTATCCGGTCGGGGTGACCGAGTGTGAAAATCCGGTATTCCGTCGGTGCCGACAGGTCAAAGACCAGGCTCGCATGGTCGCCGGCCGGCGCAAAATGCAGCCCCAACACCTCTGCCGGCGCGGCCAGCGCTGCGGCCGGCAGCAGCAGCAAAAAAGTCAGCAAAACCCGCTTGCCCTGACGTTTGCATGGGGACATGGGCTAAGTTATACACAATCCTGCACGGAATTCAAGCTTTTTTATAATGGATTTATGGGGATACGTTCGTAACTTAGAGTTTGACCTTAGAGTCCAGCCGGTTTGGGTTCGCCTCCGACCCCGGGATTGTGCGCATGCGGGCCAGCCACGCCCGGGTCAGTTCCTCTCCGCGCCCGCTTCGCGGCTCGGCCCGAATCAATCGCCCCGGCTCGCGCATCTCGAAGTTCAATACCAGATCGGGCACGGGCAACCGCCCCTCGCCGTGTTCGGGCCATTCGGCAAACAACCACAAGCTCGGGTCATCCAGGTCCCGCGCCCCCAGATACTCCATCTCCTCGGGTCCGCAGATGCGGTAAAGATCCAGGTGATACAGCCGGTGCCCGCTGATCTCATAGCCTTCAACCAGGGTGTAGGTCGGGCTGCGCACGCGCCCGTCGAAGCCCAGGCCTTTGAGCACGCCTCTGACGAGCGTGGTCTTGCCCGCGCCCAACTGGCCGTGCAGATACACGACCGCACCGTCTTGCAGCGAGCGTCCCAGCGCCTGACCCAGGGCATCCATGTCAGCGGCGCTCGGCGCGTTCAGATCGGTCACGCGTTGAGCACCGCGTGCAATTCCGCAATCAGGTCGCGCGCCAGCAGCCCGCGTTCGCCGGCCGTGGCGGCGCGATCGCCCGCCAACGCGTGTGCCTGCACACCGGTGCGCGCGGCCTCTGGCAGCGTCAGGCCCTGCGCCACCAGGGCCGCGATGATGCCGGTGAGCACATCGCCCATGCCGGGTGCCGCCATGCCGGGATTGCCATGCCGGCAAATGGCCGGTGTCCCGCCTTCCGCCGCGACGATCGTGCCTGCGCCCTTGAGCGCCACGACCGCACGATACTTTTCGGCGATGCGCGCCGCCGCCTTCAGCCGGTCCAGCTGGATTTCCGCCACGGATTGCTTGAGGAGACGCGCGGCTTCGCCCGGGTGCGGAGTCAGAATCCACTGACCGTGCGTGAGCGGCCGCGCGGCCAGAAGATTGAGCGCATCCGCGTCCACCACCAGCGGCAGCGATGTGGTCAGCGCGCGCGTGAACAATCGCCGGCCCCACGCCTCCTGACCCAACCCGGGGCCCACGGCGATCACGCTGGCGCGTTCGAATAGCGCTGCGGCCTGCGCCGCGTCGTCCACGCCGCGCACCATGGCTTCCGGCAAGCCGGCGAGAAAACCCGCGACATGCTCCGGGCGCGTAATGACGCTCACCAGACCCGCACCGCTGCGCAGCGCGGCTTCCGCGCTCAGGCGCGGAGCGCCGCCCATGCCGTGATCGCCGCCGATGACGAGCACGTGGCCAAAATCTCCTTTGTGCGCGGTGCGCGCGCGCCGCGGCAGGGACACGCGCGCGTCCAGCAAGCGCGCGCGTGGCGGCAGATCTTTGAATGTTTGCGCAGGGACTCCGAGCGCGTTGAATTCAAGCTTGCCGGTGCAGGACAGCCCTGCACCGGTGAACAAGCCGGGTTTCAGGCCAATGAAGGTCTGTGTCACGCTGGCGTGCACCGCTGCGCCCAGGATTGCGCCGCTATCCGCGCTCAGTCCCGAGGGAATGTCCACCGCCAGCACCGGCTTGTCCGCTGTGTTGATCAGTTCAACCGCCTGCGCCCAGCGCTCGCGCAACGGCCGATCGAGGCCGATGCCGAAGAGCGCATCCACGATCACGTCCGCCTTGGGCGGCAACTCGCCGCTGAACGGCTGTTCGCGACCCTTCGCCGCAAGGAACTGCTTGCGCACTGTCGCCGCCGCACCCGCGAGCTTCGCCGGGTCGCCGACGTTCACTACCGTCACCTGTCGCTTCGCACGCAGCGCCTGCGTTGCCAGCACGTAGCCGTCGCCCGCGTTGTTGCCCGCACCCGCGAACACCGCAATGTGCCGCGCTTTCGGCCAGCTTTGCTGCAGCGTTTGCCACGCCGCCGTGCCGGCGCGCGTCATGAGTGTCAACGCAGGCACTCCCCGATCCTCGGCGCGCCGGTCGAGTTCGCGCATCTGCGCAGCGGAGTAAAGCGCGGCTGGAAGTTGCGGCATGGAAGCATCATTATATAGAGTCCGTTCATTCCGCAATTCCCCGTCCGAGGCACCGTCATGAGCCAGGCCAGCGTCCGCGTCCCCACGCCCGTCAACGAACCCGTGCTGGCCTATGCGCCGGGGAGTCCCGAGCGCGCGGAGCTGAAACAGATGCTTGTGCGCATGGCATCGGAGCGCTCCGAGATTCCGCTGGTCATCGGCGGTGAGGCCGTGCACACCGGCAAGCTCGCCGAGGTGCGCATGCCGCACGATCACCGGCACGTGCTCGCGACCGTTCATCAAGCCGAGGCTCCGCAGGTGCAGGCGGCGATAGCCGCGGCGCTCGCTGCGAAACCGGCCTGGGAGGCGCTGCCCTTCGCCGAGCGTGCGGCCGTGCTCCTGCGCGCCGCCGACCTCCTCGCCGCCCGCTACCGCCCGATCCTCAACGCCGCCACCATGCTCGGGCAGTCGAAGACCGCGCATCAGGCGGAAATCGACGCCGCCTGCGAACTTATCGATTTCTTCCGCTTCAACGTACGCTTCGCGGAACAACTGCTGGCCGAGCAGCCGAGCAGCGCGCCGCAGACCTGGAACCGGCTCGACTACCGCGCGCTCGACGGCTTCGTGTTCGCGGTGACGCCGTTCAATTTCACCTCCATCGCCGGCAACCTGCCCACCGCGCCTGCGCTCATGGGCAACACCGTGGTGTTCAAGCCCTCGCCGTCCGCGATGTTGAGCGCCTGGCAGATCATGGAATTGCTGCGCGCGGCCGGTCTGCCTCCCGGCGTCATCAACATGGTGCAGGGCGATCCTGTGATGATCACCGCGCAGGTGCTCGCGCACCCGGACCTCGGCGGCGTGCACTTCACCGGTTCCACCGCGGTGTTCAAGTCCATCTGGCGAACGGTCGGGGAAAACATGCAGAACTATCGCCAGTATCCGCGCCTCGTGGGCGAAACCGGCGGCAAGGACTTCATCTTTGCGCATGCCTCCGCCGGCGACGACCTTGAGGCGCT
>DATEJV010000161.1:0-3963 GCA_035277745.1 Gammaproteobacteria bacterium
GCCACCGCCGCGAGTGAACGATGCTCGGCCTCGGCTTCCCGCAGCAGTTGCCGGATAGCGTCCACGATTTCCTGGCGGCCGCCGTAAGCCAGGGCGATATTCAGCAGCATGCCGTCGTGTTCCGCGGTGGCGCGCTCCAGGGCTTCCGCGGCCGCAGCGACCTCCGCCGGCAGCAGACTGCGCCGCCCGATCACCTTGATGCGCACCTTGTGCGTCTGAATATTTGGATGCGCAATCAACCGCGGGCTTTCGCGTACAAACAGGTCGAACAGGAATTCAATTTCCTCCGGCGTGCGATCGAAGTTTTCCGTGCTGAACACGAAGATCGTAACGTGCGGAATGCCGAGTTCCAGACACCATTTCAGCATGTCCTGGACTTTCTCGACGCCGTATTCGTGCCCACGGCGGGCATCCAGACCGATGCGGCGCGCAAAGCGCCGGTTGCCATCCAGAATCAGGCCGAGATGCCGCGGCATCCGCTCCTGGCTGACCGCGTTCAGCAGCCGGCGTTCGTACCACCAGTACAAGGGGCGGATACAGGTTTCGAACAGGCGCAGGATGCGCACCCGGAAAGAAGGCCGCGGCACCACGGCCGGGACGGCAAGGTTCAGATCGTTAGCGTGCATGACCACCGCAGGATGACTCGGCCGTGGGCGGAACTCCTCGTCCGTGCCACGCCGTACCGGCCAGCCGTGCGCGGCAAAGTTCAGTTTTGACGGACGGCCGCTGACACTAGTATAGGCCATCACGCGCCGCGGCCCGAAGACGGGCGGCGCGACCGGTCAACGCGGCGTTACCTGCACCCGGATCTTTTCCACCACTTCCGGATTGGCGAGCGTGGTGATGTCTCCGGGATCGCCGCCGGTGGAGAGCGCCGCCAGCACCCGGCGCATGATCTTGCCGGAGCGCGTCTTGGGCATGTCCGGCACGATCCACACGCGCCGCGGGCGTGCCACAGGGCCGATAGCGGTCTCAATGGTTTTCGAGATGCGTTGTGCGAGAGCTTCGTTGCTGGTCGAGCCCGGTTTGAGCGCTACATAGAGTTCCGGGACTTTGCCCTTGACCTCGTCGGGCACCGGCACCACTGCGGCCTCGGCCACTTCCGCTACGGTGAGCGCGGCGGATTCGATTTCCTTGGTGCCGAGGCGGTGACCGGCGACGTTGATGACGTCATCAATGCGACCGAGAATGCGGATGTAGCCGTCGGCGGATTGCATCGCGCCGTCGCCGGCAAAATACGGCCAGTCGCGCCAGTTCTTGCTGTTTTTGTTCTTGCAGTAACGCGCAAAGTACTGCCTGACCAGACGGTCGTCATCGCCCCAAATCGTTTGCATGAGTCCGGGCCAGGGGTTGTGGATGCAGATGTTGCCGGCCTTGCCGGTGCCCGGCGGAATTTCCTTGGCGTCATCATCGTAGATGACGGGGTGGATGCCCGGCAGGCCGGGACCGGCGCTCCCGGGCTTCATGGAATTGAGAGCCGGCACCGTGCTGCACAGGAAGCCGCCGGTCTCGGTTTGCCACCAAGTGTCCACGATCACGGCTTTCTTTTTCCCCACCACGTTGTAATACCAGCGCCATACTTCGGGTTCGATGGGTTCTCCCACCGTGGTCATATGCTTGAATTGCTGATGGTACTGTTGGGGTACTGCTTCGCCCGCGCGCCGCAGCGCGCGGATGGCGGTGGGTGAGGTGTGGAAGATGTTGACTCCCAGCTCCTCGGCAATGCGCCACGGCCGGCCCGCGTCGGGATGGGTGGGGACGCCTTCGTAAACCACGCTCGAGGCTGCCAACGCCAGGGGTCCGTAAACAATGTAAGAGTGGCCCGTGATCCAGCCGATGTCCGCCATGCACCAGTACACGTCTTCGGGGTGGATGTCCTGGATGTATTTGGAAGTGCCGGTGACGTAGGCGAGGTAGCCGCCGGTGCCATGGGCGCAGCCCTTGGGGCGCCCGGTACTGCCGCTGGTGTACATGAGGAACAGCAGGTCGGTGGATTGCATGCGTTCCGGTTCCACCCGCTGGCCACGGTATTTCGGCAGCAGATCGTTGACCACGAAATCGCGGCCCTTCACCAGCGGGGTTTCCGCCGAGTAGCGGCCCGGATAGCGCTGCCACACCAAGACTTTTTCAGGCGCGGCCTTGTCCTGCGCGGCCTTGTCCACGGCGATATCAGCCTGTTGCTTGTGGTCCAGCAATTTGCCGGCGCGGTAATACGCGTCCATGGTGATGAGCACGCGGCTCTGGGAATCCGAGATGCGCTCGCCGCAGGCCTGACCGGAAAATCCGCTGAACACCTGCGAGTGAATCACGCCCAAGCGGGCGCAGGCCAGCATGGTGATTGGCAGTTCCGCGGTCATGGGCAGATGCAAGGTGACGCGGTCACCCTTCTTCAGGCCGCAAAAATCGCGCAGCAGCGCAGCGAATTCGTTCACCCGTACCCACAGTTCCTGGTAGGTGAGGTGCTGGATGAGTTCGTTTTCCGGCTCGGGGACGAAGTGGATGGCGGTCTTGTTGCGGTATTTTGGCAAATGCCGGTCCACGCAGTTGTAACAGGCGTTCAGTTCGCCGCCCACGAACCATTTCCAGAAGGGGGGATGCGAAGTATCCAGAGTCTTTTTCCAGGGCTGGTACCAACTTAGCAAGTCGGCGTATTCGCGGAAACATTCCGGGAAATGTTCCAGGGACATGCGCTCGAATATCGCCGGGTCGGTCAAGTTGGCCTGGCTGATGAATTCCGCCGGCGGTTTGATGAGCGGCTCCTCGCGCCAATGCACTGCGATTTCAGCCTCGGAGATTTCTGTTTTCACATTGGCGGCCATGACTTCAACCTCCTGCATCCCAGGAATTTCTGCAATTATCCATAGCGACCCGCACTGCTTGGCACGCTGCCGCTGAAAAACAGCGGGGGCCGTGTATAGCCCCCGCGCCTTTACTTTGGTGTATCAGCCGCCCATCGGCCCGAGCGGCAGGACCGTGCGCTTGAAGGTGCTGTTGGTGACGATCGCGAAACTCGTGTACATCGCGATGACACCACAGAGCACGCCCAGCCAGCCGCCGGCGAGGCCCAGCGACTTGATGCCGGTCAGCCCGCCGATGCCCAGCAGGAAGTAGGTAACCCACAGGGTGAGGAATATCCACCACAGGGCCCAGTTCAGCTTGAAGGTCCCGACCCACATGTACAGGGTGAAAAAGCCCCACAGGATAAGCGCAACGTTGATCCCGTTGCCGACGCCGGACAAATCCAGTGACTTCATGCCGCCGAGCCAGAGCAGCAACGCGAACCATACCCAGAACGCACCGTACGAAATAAACGCGGTCATGCCAAACGTGTTGCCGATTTTGGCTTCGAGCACCCCGGCCACGATTTGCATGAGGCCGCCAAAGATGAAGGCCAGCGGCAGCACGACCGCCAAGCCACCAGCTGGTACCATGCCGGCGTTGACCAGGCTCAGCATCACGGTAGTGAGGCCGAAACATATCAGCCCCAATGCCGCAGGATTGGCTTGGGGATTAGTTTGTTCTGCCATTGAAATCTCCTCCCATGGTTGTCGAGCGCCAAAGGTTATATGCCTAAGTGCTGTGCTCCGCAAGAGCCTGAAATAAGCCGCGGGACGTCCACCGAAGCCGGAAAGGCGCGCGCGCAAATTGCCCCAGGCGATGAATCGTCGTTATTTGCTCAATTTATAATCACTTAGCGGCGCCAGTTACCGAGTCAACTGAATTGTTACTATGTGAACGGCAGTTGCCAGGTGCATGTACGACGCTTGACAGGAAGGAGCAGCCAAGAGTAAAACCTTGCGTATCTGAGGCCTTGACCGGCCCATCCGAACACTCAATCCGTTTGTGATTTCCCAGGGGAGAATCGCCATGCGCAAGAACAGCATCAAGACGGGCGTAATCTTCGGTTTGATAGCTTCTCTGTTTTTTGCCACCGCAGTATTTGCCGATCCACCCGCGAGTAAT
>DATEJV010000162.1:0-3191 GCA_035277745.1 Gammaproteobacteria bacterium
TACCTACAGCGGGGCCGCGACCCGCACCGAGCAGCAGGTGAGCTACGGCACCATCGTGTCCCTGGAAGCGGCGAAAGTTACGCCCGGAAAGGGTGAAAACACGCTGGCCACCGGCGTCGGCGCGGTAGCCGGCGGCATCGCAGGCAGCGCCGCGGGCGGCGGCCGCGGTCAGGCGCTGACCACGCTCGCCGGCGCGGTGCTCGGCGGTATCGCCGGCAACGCGGTAGGCAAAGCGGCAGGCACCGCACAGGCTGTGATAATCACAGTCAAAATGGACAGCGGCCGCACCGTCGCCATCACCCAAGGCGTGGACCCGAACCTCATCTTTCAAGTCGGGCAACGCGTGGAGGTACTCGAGAATCCAGCCGATGGCACTGCGCGGGTATTGGCGCTGAAGCCATAAGCGACGCAATTCGTGACATCAGAGCAAGGCGGCAGAAATGCCGCCTTGCTTTTTTTTACCGCCCCCGGGCTGATGCTTCTCAGCCCCGCGCGAATCATTCAGCGTCGGGCTGCCGTTCCGGCGCCGCATCTGCAAATGCTTGCAGCGCAAGACAGGCAGCGTTGATGCGCTCAATGGCGGGAAACGACCCGAGATCAATCTTGAAGCGCCTGGCATTGAATACCTGGGGCACGAGGCAAACGTCCGCCAGCGTCGGTTGATCGCCGTGGCAGAACCTGCCGGTGGCGGGACTGCCGTCCAGCATCTTGTCCAACGCGTTGAAACCCTCGACGATCCAGTGGCGATACCAGGCATTGCGCGCGGCCTCGTCGGCGCCGAATTCCTTTTCCAGGTATTTCAGAATCCGCTGGTTGTTCACCGGATGAATGTCACAGGTCACGATCTGCGCCAGCGCGCGCACGCGCGCGCGGCCCAGAGCGTCTTTGGGCAACAAGGGAGGCTGGGGATGGGTTTCGTCCAGGTATTCGATGACGGCGAGCGATTGCGTGAGCACGTGTTTTTTGTCCACCAGCGTCGGCACCAGGCCCTGCGGATTCACAGCGAGGTATTCCGACTGGTGCTGCTGCCCGCCGTCCTTGACCAGATGCACGTAACGGTAATCCGCCTTCAAACCTTTGAGGTTGAGCGCGATGCGTACGCGGTAGGCGGCCGAGGAACGAAAATAAGTGTAAAACTCCATATATTCCTCACTCTTCACCCTTCACCCCTCACGCCTCACTTGTATTTCTCAACCACCTGATCAATGGCGCCAAAAATCGACGCGCCGTTGCCGTCGAACATTTCGATTTTCACCTGGTCGCCGAATTTCATGAAGGGCGTCACGGCCTTGCCGGTCTTGATGATCTCCAGCACACGCTGTTCTGCGAGACAGGACGACCCCTTGGACTCATCCCGGTTGGCGACGGTGCCGGAGCCGACGATGGTGCCCGCGGCCAGCGGCCGGGTCTTGGCCGCATGCGCGATCAATTGCGGAAAACTGAACTGCATGTCCATGCCGGCATTGGGCTCGCCGAACAGCTTGCCGTTCAGGTGCGTGACCAGCGGCAACTGCACCTTACCGTCCTTCCAGGCGTCACCCAGCTCATCCGGTGTAACCGCGATGGGCGACAAAGCCGAACGCGGCTTGCTCTGCAGAAAGCCGAATCCCTTGCCGAGTTCCGCGGGAATCAGATTGCGCAACGACACGTCGTTGATGAGCAGGATGAGCTTGATGTGCTTGGCGGCCGCCTCGGGTGCAACACCCATCGGGACATCATCCAACACCACGCCGACTTCCGATTCGAAATCTATGCCGTAGTCCTCGCTCGCGACCTGGATGGGCTCGCTGGGTGCGAGGAACCCGTCACTTACCGCCTGATACATGAGCGGATCGCTGAGAAAACTCGGCGGCATTTCGGCACCGCGCGCCTTGCGCACCCGTTCCACATGCGCGAGATAGGCACTGCCGTCCACGAACTGGGGTGCGCGCGGCATGGCCGCGGCCAACTCCCTGATATTCGCCTTGAAAACACCCTTGGCCTTGCCGGCTGTCAGTATCTCGAACTCAGCCTTGAGCTTCAATTCAGTTTCAGGCCAGTTCTCCAGCGCCAGTAGCAAGCTACCGGCAATCTCCGGCACCCGTGTGGCGTTCTCCAGTTTCTTATCCACGATGATCAGCGTGCCGTCGCGCCCGGATTTCAGAGAGGCCAGTTTCATCAGGGACTCCGCATTGCTCTCAGTGATGTGTTCCTGCTAATGCAACGAAAGAGTGAGGAGTGAGGGAAAAAGATTGGAGCAGGCATATTTAAACGCCTCACCCCTCACCTCCCCACGCCTCGCCTTCTCTCAGCGCTGCGCGGGATCAAAGTGTTTCTTGATTCCCTGCCAGCACTGCCAATAATCAGTCTGCAATTCACGGGCCTTCATGGCCTGCTTGGTCGGATGAATCACGTAACGCGTTTCGAACATGAAGGCCATGGTGTCAGTGACATGTTGCGGTTGGGTGGTATCCGAGGCAACGGCCTTTTCGTAGCTGGCCGCATCCGGGCCGTGGCCGCTCATGCAGTTGTGCAACGAAGCGCCGCCCGGCACGAAGCCGCCGCCCTTGCCGCCCTCTTTGGCGTCGTACACGCCGGTGATGAGGCCCATGAATTCCGAGGCGATATTGCGATGGAACCACGGCGGGCGGAAGGTGTGCTCGGCCGCCAGCCAGCGCGGCGGAAAGATCGCGAAGTCCATGTTGGCGGTGCCGAGCGTGTCGCTCGGCGAAGTCAGCACCGTGAAGATGGACGGGTCCGGGTGATCGTAGCTGATGGAGCCGATGGCGTTGAAGCGCGTGAGGTCGTACTTGTAGGGCGCGTGATTGCCGTGCCAAGCCACCACATCGAGCGGCGAGTGGTTGAGCTCCGCCGACCACAACCGACCCTGGAACTTGCCGACCAGTTCGCATTTGCCTTCCACGTCCTCATAGGCGGCAAGCGGATACAGGAAATCGCGGGCGTTGGCCAGCGAGTTGGCGCCGATCGGCCCGAGTTCCGGCAGGCGCAACGGTGCACCAAAATTTTCTCCCACGTAACCGCGTGCGCCCGCGTCGAGCAGTTCCACACGAAAGCGCGTGCCGCGCGGAATCACCGCGATCTCCAGCGGCGCGATGTCGAGCATGCCCAGTTCCGTGGCCAGCCGCAGCCGCCCGTGCTGCGGCACGATGAGCAATTCACCGTCCGCGTTGTAGAAAAACCGCCGCTGCATG
>DATEJV010000163.1:0-9737 GCA_035277745.1 Gammaproteobacteria bacterium
GCCGCGACTGCGCGTATACAGGTCCAGAAGGTCCACGGGATTCTCGCAGCGATGGCCGTAGCGCACGCCGTCGAAGCGCGACAGGTTGGACGACGCCTCGGCGGGCGCCACCACGTAATAGGTGGGTACCGACAGGCCGAAATTCGGCAGGCTGATGTCCTGCACGCCGGCCCCGAGCTTCCTATATATAGAGAGTGCCGCCTGCACCGCCTGGCCTACGCGGGCATCCAGCCCGGCGTCGAAGAATTCCCTGGGCACGCCGATGCGCAGACCCTTGAGCGGTTGCTGCAGCGCCGCGGTGTAATCCGGCACCGGACGGTCCACGCTGGTGGAATCGCGCGCATCGAAACCCGCGATCACGGAAAGCAACAAGGCACTGTCTTCCGCGGTGTAAGTGATCACACCGGCCTGATCCAGGCTCGAGGCGAACGCGATCATGCCGTAGCGCGACACGCGCCCGTAGGTGGGTTTGATGCCGGTCAGGCCGGTAAGCGCCGCGGGCTGGCGGATGGAACCGCCGGTGTCGGTGCCGGTGGCGGCGGGCGCGAGGCGCGCAGCCACCGCCGCGGCCGAACCGCCGGAGGAACCGCCCGGCACGCGTGCGCGGTCCCAGGGATTTTTCACCGGTCCGTAAAAACTGGTTTCGCTGGACGAGCCCATGGCGAACTCGTCCATGTTGGTCTTGCCGAGCAGCACGCTACCCGCCTGCTTCAGGCGCGTCACGATGTGCGCATCGTAAGGTGCAATAAAGTTGTCGAGCATCTTCGAACCGCAACTGGTCTTCACACCGGCGGTGCAGAAAATGTCCTTGTGCGCGATGGGCACGCCCGCGAGCGCACCCGCGTCGCCTTTGGCAAGCCGTGCATCCGCCGCGCGCGCCTCGGCCAGCGCCGACTCCCGCAACACGGTGATCCAGGCGTTGAGCTCCGGGTTGAAGCGCTCGATGCGCGCAAGATAACCGCGCGTCAGTTCTTCGCTGGAGATTTTGCGCGCCTTGAGGTCGCGTACCAGTTCAGTCAGGGTTTGAAGGTGCATACTGCAAATTCGAACATTTAAAAGATCGTATACAAAACCTGTGGGAGCGGCGGTCTCCGCCGCGATTTCATACGGATTACTCGATGATCTTGGGCACGATATACAGGCCGGCCTGCACCTGCGGTGCATTCCGCTGGAACACATCGCGCTGGTCGGTCTCGGTAACGATGTCGTCGCGCAGGCGCTGTGCCATGTCGAGCGGATGCGCCATGGGTGCGACGTCGCGGGTGTCGGCCTTGTCGAGCTGCGCCACGAATTCCAGGATGCGCGACAGGTTGCGGGCGTACTGCGCAATGTCCTGCTCACCGACGGCCAGGCGCGCCAGGCGTGCAATGCTCCTGACCTCGGCGGGGGTCAACGCCATACTCGTGCTCCACACAGCTGCCCGGGGAAAATCCGGTGATTTTCCGCAAATTATGCCATGAACCGGCTTGCCGCCACCGGGCGCCGTTGTTAGAGTAATGCGCCTTTTAACCGGGACCGCGATCCCGAGCCACCCAACTAAAAATGCCCATGTTCAAAAGCCTGCGCGGATTCTTTTCCACCGACCTGTCCATTGACCTCGGCACCGCCAACACGCTGATCTACATGCGTGGCAAGGGCGTGATTCTCAACGAACCTTCGGTGGTGGCGATCCGCGAAGAACCGGGACGCGGTAACAAGGTCATCGAGGCCTACGGCGCCGACGCCAAACGCATGCTGGGACGCACGCCCGGCAACATCGTCGCCATCCGCCCGATGAAGGACGGCGTGATTGCCGACTTCACGGTCACCGAGCAGATGCTCAAGCACTTCATCCGCAAGGCGCACGGCAACCGCTACTTCCGGCCGACGCCGCGGGTGCTGGTGTGCGTGCCCTACGGCGCGACGCAGGTGGAGCGGCGCGCGATCCGCGAATCCGCCGCCGGCGCCGGCGCGCGTCGCGTATACCTGATCGAGGAACCCATGGCTGCGGCCATCGGCGCCGGCCTGCCGGTGCACGAAGCCAAGGGTTCGATGGTGCTCGACATCGGCGGCGGCACCTCCGAGGTCGCGGTGATTTCCCTGAACGGCATCGTGTACGCCGCCTCGGTACGCATCGGCGGCGACAAATGCGATGAAGCCATCATCAGCTACGTGCGGCGCAACTATGGCACGCTCATCGGCGAAGCCACCGCCGAGCGCATCAAGCATGAGATCGGCTCGGCCTATCCCGGCAAGGAACTGCGCGAACTTGAAGTCAAAGGCCGCAATCTGTCCGAAGGCGTACCGCGCACCTTCGTGCTCAACAGCAACGAGATTCTGGAAGCCCTGCAGGAACCGCTGGCCGGCATCGTGGGTGCCGTGCGCAGCGCACTCGAACAGACCCCGCCGGAGCTCGGCTCGGACGTGGCCACCAACGGCATTGTGCTCACCGGCGGCGGCGCGCTGCTGCGCGACATAGACCGGCTGTTGCGCGAGGAAACCGGCCTGCCGGTGATTCTGGCCGACGATCCGCTCACCTGCGTGGCGCGCGGCGGCGGCAAGGTGCTGGAACTCATTGACGAATTCGGTCCGGAGACTTTTGCCGTCGAATGACGGCGCCCGCCGCATTCGGCCCGTCTGTGCGGCGCTTGCGGCCGCCGCCCGCTCCCCGGAAAATCATGGCCGCACAAGCGGCGCCTGAACTGCGCCCGGAGACCGGTTTGACTGCTCTGCTGTTTCCCATCCTTGCACGCCGCCGCGTTTGCGGCGGCGCGGTCTGACGCGCATGCTCAGACTGCACCGCCTGCAGCGTGCGCCGCGATTGTTCACGCCCAATCCCGCGGGCGCGCTGCGCACGCTGCTGTTGATTGCGGCCTGTATCCTGCTGATGTTTTACGACCACCAGCGCGGCCACCTGGCGCGGGTGCACGCCGCGCTGTCCACCGTGGTCTATCCCATCCAGGCGGCGGTGAACGCCCCGTATGCACTGGCCGACTGGGCCGGACAAAAACTCGCCACCCACGGTGCGCTGGTGCGCGACAACGCAGCCATGCGCCAGCAGCTGCTGGCCGACGCCGCGCAATTGCAGCAATTCCAGGCGCTCGAACAGGAAAACGCCCGCCTGCGCGACCTGCTGCAGGCCGGCAAGCGGGTGGACGGACACGTGATGGCCGCCACGCTGCTGGCCGTGGACATGGACCCGTTCCGCCACGTGATGACCATCGACAAGGGTACGCGCGCCGGGGTTTTTGACGGCCAGACGCTGCTCGATGCGCAGGGCATCGTCGGCCAGATCATCCGCGCGGATCCGTGGTCCTCGGAAGCCGCGCTCATCACCGATCCCAATCAGGCCATACCGGTGCAGATCAACCGCACCGGTTTGCGCACCTTGGCGGTCGGCGGCGTGGACGCCAACGCACTGTCGCTGCCCTATCTTGCGAACAACGCCGACGTGCAGGTGGGCGATCTGCTCGTGACTTCGGGTCTCGGCGGTCGCTATCCCGCCGGCTATCCGGTAGCGGTGGTCACCCGCGTGCAGCGCAACCCGGCGGAACCGTTTGCCAGCGTGAGCGCGCGGCCGGTGGCCGGACTGAACGGCGGCCACGCGGTACTGCTGTTTTTCCCGGCGGTTACGCCGCCCGCAGCACCGCCACCGCCGGAACACAAGGCAAAGACTCCCGCACGGAAGAAACCGCGATGAACAGCGTGCAGCACCGACGCGCCAACTGGGTCATCGTCCTCACCTATGTGGTGGCGCTGCTGCTCAGCATCTGGCCATTGCCGGACGGGGCGGAACCGTTCCGGCCCGCCTGGCTGCTGCTGGCCACGGTTTTCTGGTGCCTGTTCCTGCCCAATCGCGTGGGACTGCTGGTGACCTTTTGCGCCGGCATTCTCCTCGACACGCTCACCGGCTCGCTGCTCGGCGAACACGCACTTGCACTGCTGCTGGTCGCCTGGATAACCCTCAAGCTGCACCTCCAGATCCGCGTTTACCCGTGGTGGCAGCAGACGCTGGTGGTGTTGCTGTTGATGCTGCTCTATACCTTCGTGCTTTTCTGGATTGACGGCATGCTGGGTTTCAGCCAGGGAGCGCTGTTGCGCTGGATGCCGGTGCTGATCACCACCCTGCTGTGGCCCTGGACCGCGCAGCTCCTCGGCAGGTTGCAGCAGCGCTTCCAGGTCAGTTGACGTGGCGCGTATCCGCATCCGCAATGAATGGTTGGAGCGCCACCAGTTCAGCCTGCGGGTCATCGTGGTGGGCAGCGTCGGGCTGATATTGATGCTGGCGGTGGTGGCACGGCTGTTTTATCTGCAGATCGTCAGCCACCAGCACTACGTGACGCTGGCCGAAGGCAACCGCCTGCGCACCGAGCCGGTGATGCCGCCACGCGGACTGATCTACGACCGCAACGGCGTGCTGCTGGCGGAAAACCGCCCCAGCTACGAACTCGACATCACGCCGGAACAGGTGCCGGATCTCAAGACCACGCTCGCGGCGCTCGGCAAGATCGTCGACATCCGCCCGCAGGATCTGAAGCAATTCGACGACCTGCTCAAAACCAAGAAACCATTCCAGCCGCTGCCGATACGCACCAATCTGTCCGACACCGAGGTAGCGCGCTTCGCGGTGAACCGCCAGGATTTCCCGGGCGTGGACATCCGCGCCACACTCAGCCGCTATTACCCGCTGGGTGCGGTCACTGCGCACGTAATCGGCTATACCGGCATTATCAGCCAGGACGAACTCGCCAAGCTGGATCCCGAGCAGTACATCAGCACCTCACAGGTCGGCAAAATCGGCATCGAGGGCGCTTATGAAAGCCTGCTGCATGGATCCGTGGGCATGCGCCAGGTGGAAACCGACGCCCAGGGTCGCGTGGTGCGTATCGTCTCGCGTACCGCGCCGGTGCCGGGTAAAAACCTCTATCTCAGCCTGGACGTGCGTCTGCAGGAAGCCGCGGAAAAGGCGCTGGGCGACAACAGCGGCGCGGTGGTGGCCATAGACCCGCGCAACGGCGAAGTACTGGCGCTGGTGAGCACGCCGTCCTTCGATCCCAATCTGTTCGTGGGCGGCATCAGTCCGGCGGATTTCGCCAAGCTCAACAGCGATCCGATGCAGCCGCTGTTCAATCGCGCGCTGCGCGGCCAGTACCCGCCGGGTTCCACCATCAAGCCGTTTCTGGCGCTCGCGGCGCTCAACTACAAGGTGGTGGATCCGTTCAAGAACCTCATGTGTCCCGGTTATCTGTACGTACCTCGCAATCCGCATCCGTACCGCGACTGGAAAGCCGGCGGCCACGGCGAAATTGACCTGCCGAACGCCATCACCCAGTCCTGCGACGTGTACTTCTACACCGTCGCCATGAAGCTCGGCATCGACCGCATCCACCAGTACCTCACCACGCAACTCGGCTTCGGTGAACCCAGCGGCATCGACCTCATGGGCGAACGCGACGGCGTGGTGCCCTCGCCGCTGTGGAAACGCCAGACGCAGCACCAGCCGTGGTATCTCGGCGACCTGGTAATCATCGGCATCGGTCAGGGGTATCTGCTGGTGACGCCGCTGCAATTGGCCGATGGAGTGGCGGCGATTTCCATGCGCGGCCAGCGCTACGTGCCGCACCTGCTGGACGCCATCGGCGATCCGCTCTCCGGCGCCGTCACCGACACCCAGCCGCATGCGCTGCCGCCTGTGGAGGAACCCTACGTCGGCGCCTGGAACATCGTGGTGCAGGCCATGAAAAACGTGGTCGCCACCTGGCAGGGCACGGCGCACAGCATCGGCATCGGCGCCAAGTACAGCATCGCCGGCAAAACCGGCACCGCCCAGGTGTACCGCAAGCGCCTCGGAGTGTTCGGCGAAGAAAGCGAAGCCGACATTCCCAAGGCGCTGCGCGACAACGCCTTGTTCATCGCTTTCGCGCCGGTCAACGATCCGCGCATCGCGGTGGCCGTGGAAGTGGATCACGGCGGCGGCGGCGGCGCTACCGCTGCGCCCATAGCGCGCGCGGTCATGGACGAGTATCTTTTGCACGAGATCAACCCCGCGCCGAAGCCGCCATGATGTTCAGCCTGTTCGCCCCCGCCCCGCCCCGCGGCGACGTCAGCCTCGGTGAACGGGTGCTGCAGCGCCTGCACCTCGACGGGCAGTTGCTGCTGGCACTGGTGGTCCTGGCGCTCGCCGGACTCGCGATTCTCTACGGCGCCAGCAACCAGGATGCCGGCCTGGTTTACCGGCAGTCGGTGCGCGTGGCGGTGTCATTCGTGGTGCTGCTGCTGGTGGCGCAGATTTCGCCGCAGGTCCTGCGCCTGTGGTCGCCCTGGCTGTTCGCGCTTGGCCTGCTGCTGCTGCTGTTCACGCTGCATTCCGGCCACATCGGCCGCGGCGCACAGCGCTGGCTGAGCCTCGGAGTGGTGCGCATCCAGCCGTCCGAGATCATGAAGGTCGCCGTGCCCATGATGGTCGCCTGGTACCTGCACGACCGGCCGCTGCCGCCCAACTGGAAACAACTGTTTCCACTCGCCGCCATGATTATCATTCCCGTGCTGCTGGTCGCCATCGAACCGGATCTGGGCACAGCGCTGCTGATTCTGAGCGCCGGCGCCTTCGGCGTATTTCTGGCCGGATTGCGCTGGCGCGTGATCCTGTTCATCGCCCTGGCGCTGGCGATCACCACGCCCATCGTCTGGCACTTCATGCACGGCTATCAACGCGAACGCCTGCTGAGCTTCCTCGATCCGCAACGCGACCCGCTGGGCGCGGGCTATCACATCATCCAGTCGCAGATCGCCATCGGCTCGGGCGGGGTGTTCGGCAAGGGCTGGCTGCACGGCAGTCAGTCGCAGCTGGATTTCCTGCCGGAAAGCTCCACGGATTTCATCTACGCCGTGCTCGGCGAGCAGTTCGGTTTCATCGGCGCCATCGTGCTGCTGGCGATATACGGTTTCATCATCGCGCGCTCTCTGTTGATCGCGCTGCGCGCCCAGGACACCTATTCGCGGCTGCTGGCCGGCGCACTCAGCATGGCGCTGTTCACCTACGTATTCATCAACAGCGGCATGGTCTCGGGCATCCTGCCGGTCGTGGGCGTACCCTTGCCGCTGGTGAGCTACGGCGGCAGCTCGCTGGTCACGCTCATGGCCGGTTTCGGCATGCTCATGAGCATCCATTCGCACCGCAAGCTGCTCGCGACATGAGGCGTGCGTGCACTCCGGCAACATTCCTGTTGCTGGCCGCAGGCGCACTGCTGGCCGGTTGTGCGCACCTGGTCAAGCCGCCACCCGTGGGGTCGCGACACCGCGTGCCGCCCGCACCGGCGCCCGCGGCATCCGCCGGTTACATGGCGCGCGCCGACGTGCAGGCGTTCATCGCCAAACTGGTGCAACGCGACGGCTTCGAGCGCGCCTGGCTGGAAAAAACCCTGGGCGCGGCGCAGAAGAATGACAATATTCTCGCTGCCATCGCCAAACCGTATGAAGCCAAACCCTGGTATCAGTATCAGCCGCTGTTCGTGAACGACGCGCGCATCAAGGCGGGCGTCGAATTCTGGAACGCGCATGCCGTGTTGCTCGACCGGGCGCAGACGCAATACGGCGTACCGTCCGCCATCGTGGTGGCCATCCTGGGCGTGGAAAGCTATTACGGCCGCCAGAAAGGCGGCTATGCGGTACTCGACGCGCTCAGCACGCTGGCTTTCGACTATCCGGCACGCGCGGGTTTTTTCCAGTATGAACTCGAGCAATACCTGCTCATGTGCCGTGCCGGGCATCTGGATCCGCTGAGCCTGAGCGGTTCCTATGCCGGCGCCATGGGCGCGCCGCAATTCATGCCGGACAGCTACCGGCGTTACGCCGTGGCATTTGACGGCCGTGATCCGCCGGACATCTGGAATGATTGGGCCGACATCATCGGCAGCGTGGCCAATTACCTGCACCTGCAGGGCTGGCAGCCGCAGGGTCTGGTGGCGGTGCCGGCGGCCGTGCCTTCGGTGATTGCCGAACCGCCCGCCGCACTCACGCCCAGCACCATCGGTGCATTGCGCGCCGCGGGTGTGATCACCAGCACCGGACTGTCGGACGACACGCCGGCGATGCTGGTCGCGCTGCAGTTGCAGGACAACGGCATGCAATACTGGCTGGGGCTGGACAATTTCCGTGCCATCCTGCAGTACAACCGGAGCCCCTTGTATGCCATGGCAGTCTACGATCTGGCGACGCGCATCAGCCAAGCGCGCGCATCGGCGGGCCAGGGTGCGCCGCCCTGAGGGCTTCGCTTTGCTGGCGGCGTTGCTGCTGCTCGCCGGCTGCGCGCAATTCCCCACGCAGGATCACGGCCCGGCGAATCCTGTGGACCTGGCGCGGATACCGAACGCCGTTCCCCAGTACGTGACGCCGAGCCGTTACGGCAATCAGTCACCGTACACCGTCAATGATCAGACTTACACGCTGCTGCCGACCTGTGCGGGCTACCACGAGCGCGGCATCGCCTCCTGGTACGGCACCAAATTCCACGGCGGGCGCACTTCCGACGGCGAGACCTACGACATGTTCGCCATGACCGCGGCGAGCAAGGTGCTGCCGCTGCCCTGCTACGTGCGCGTCACCAATCTGCAGAACGGGCAAAGCGTGATCGTCAAGGTCAACGACCGCGGGCCGTTTGTCGCCAACCGCATCATCGATCTGTCCTACGCCGCGGCCGCGCGCATCGGCATGCTCGGCACCGGCACCGCGCTGGTGGACGTGACCGCCGTCACCCCGGGTGAACCGCAGCCGCCGACCGGGCCGGGCAGCAACCTGCCGCCGTCGGGCACTGCGCCCGCGCCGGCCGCGACCGGCATGGCCGGTCAGCCGCAGCTGTTCGTGCAGGTCGGCGCCTTCGCTACCGAGAGCAACGCCACGCGCGTGCTCGCACGTCTGCGCGCCGCGGCCGTGAGCCCGGCGTTCATTCTCCCCGAACTTCAGAACGGCATCACCTTGTACAAGGTGCGCATCGGCCCGATTCCGGATGTCAGCCGCGTGGACGCGCTCACCGCGCGACTCGGCACCCTGGGATTTGGCGACGCGCAGGTGGTAATCCCGTAACCGGAAATCATAGGTTTCTGCGACTTGGCGCGTTAAAATTGCGCCTCCGGCCGGTGCAATCCGGCCGCCTTTTTGCCCGCCTGTCCCAGCGAGGTGATGTCTTGAGAAGCTTGCGTTTCGTCGCTTACGCACTGGGTTTGTCGTTTGTCTTTACCGGCGCCGCGCAGGCGCTGCCCATTCCCGCGCCACCGCAATTTCAGGCCAAGAGCTACGTGCTCATGGACGCCAACAGCGGCCAAGTGCTGGCCGCGAGCAATCCGGACCTGCAGACCGAGCCCGCCAGCCTTACCAAACTCATGACCGTGTACGTGGTGTTCAACGCGCTCAAGGACGGCGTGGTCAGTCTCGACACGCCGGTCACCATCAGCGTCAAGGCCTGGCGCATGGGCGGATCGCGCATGTTCGCGAACGTCGGCAGCCAGGTGAGTGTGCAGAACCTGCTGCAGGGCGTGATCGTGCAATCCGGCAATGATGCCTCGGTGGCACTGGCGGAGCGCGTCGGCGGCAGCGAAGACAGCTTTGTGGGACTCATGAACGAATATGCCAAAAGGCTGGGAATGCAGAACACCCACTATGTGGATGCCTCCGGACTGACCAACGATACGGCCCACCATACCTCGGCGCGTGACTTGGCGCTGCTCTCGCAGGCCATCATCAACCAGTTTCCGGACTATTAC